>CAMBYA010000140.1 GCA_945872035.1 Rhizobium sp. Q54 | reverse complement strand
GTGCTGCGGCGCGTCGTCGGAGCCCGGGCCGCAGTTGAGCGAGGCATAGACGCCGGTCGATACGCCGCCCTGGCGGGTGAAGAAGCCGTGGACCACATGCGGCACGGTCAGGGCGGTCGCGCGGATCATCATGGGAAGCCTGCCGGCGGCGGCATGGATGGGTCGGTCAGCGCCATGGCCTTGAAAAGGCTGCCCATCTGGTCGGGCGCGGTGAGCCGGTGCACCGCCAGGTCGATATCGCGCGACTGGGCGGGCGTGGCGCCGCGCTTCAGCACCTGGGCGCGCGTGAAGATGCCAAGCGACTCCAGGAACAATGACTGAGGCGCCGGGCCATGGACCACGGCGCCTGCGCGGGTGGACTGCTCGGCCAGCGCCGCGAAATCCACATGCGCGGTCAGGTCGGTCTCGCCCGGCGTGTCGAGCGGGTCCCGGTACTGGTGGCCGCGCACCGCCTGCAGGCTGTCGCCGGGGCGGCTGGTGGTGGTGCCGTAGTCGATGAACAGGGCCGCGCCGCCATCTCGGACCAGCCGTGCCGCGACACCATGTACCAATGCCAACGCGGCCGGGCTGGTTTCGGCGATGTCGCCGGTCTCGGCGGAGTCCAGCGCGGCGGGAAGTCCCGCGTCCTGCCGCGACAGCGGGCCGCCCAGGGTCCATTCAAGGCCCGAGCCGTCGGCCGTGGCGGCGACCAGCCGCTCGTGCCAGCCATCCGCGGCGCGGCTGAACTGGCGGATCGGCAGGGCGTCGAGGAACTCGTTGGCGATCAGCACCATGGGGCCGGGCGGCACGTATTCCAGGCTGTCGGCCCAGCGGGCGTCGAGGCGCGAGCGCTGCGCCTCGCGCAGCACGGGACTGGTCTCGATCAGCCAGGGATCGGGCAGCATGGCTGGCGCTACCCTCAGGGTGCGCAGCACGTCGGCCATCAGGGTGCCGCGGCCGGGCCCCAGCTCGACGATCTTCAGCCGGCGCGGGCGGCCCATGGCGTCCCAGCAGTCGGCGACCCACAGGCCGATCAGCTCGCCGAAGATCTGGCTGATCTCCGGCGCGGTGATGAAGTCGCCAGCGGCACCCAGCGGATCGCGGGTGACGTAATAGCCGTGGACCGGATCGGTCAGCGCGGCCTGCATGTAGTCTGCGACGGTCAGCGGCCCGGTCTCGCGAATCCGCTCGACCAGCATGGCGCTAAGCCGGTTGGGCATGATGGGTCACGGCCGGCCGCTTCAACGCCCGCGCGAGCAGCCAGACGCCGAACAGCACCATGGGGATCGACAGCAGCTGGCCCATGGAGGCGCCCATCCACAGGAAACCGAGGAATTCGTCCGGCTCGCGGAAGAACTCGACGAAGATGCGCGACAGCCCGTAGCCGATCCAGAAGCAGCCGCACAGCGCGCCCGGCCGGAAGCGCAGGCCGGTGCGGGTGAACAGCAGTCGCAGCACCAGGAACAGCACCAGCCCTTCCAGCGCCGCCTCGTAAAGCTGGCTGGGATGGCGGGGCAGGCCGTCGGACCCGGGGAAGATCATGCCCCAGTCCGATCCCGTGACCCGGCCATACAGCTCGGCGTTCACGAAGTTGGCGATCCGGCCGAGGCCGATGCCGATGGGCACGGCGCAGCCGATCAGGTCGCCGACGCTGAACATGGAACGCTTCGCGCGAAGGGCATAGATGACGATCACCGCGGTAACGCCCAGCAATCCGCCGTGGAACGACATGCCGCCCTCCCAGACCTTAAGGATCTGCAGCGGATGCGCGGCATAGTCGGCGAATTTGTAGAACAGCACATAGCCAAACCGGCCGCCCAGCACGACGCCCAGCATGCAGTAGAATACCAGATCCTCGGCCTGCTTGCGGCTCAGCGGCGGTCCGTTGGGCCACCATTTGTCGGCGATCATCCGGAGGATGTACCACCAGCCCAGCAGCAGACCGCTGATATAGGCGAGGGCATACCACCGGATCTGGAAGAATCCGAGGTCGAGTGCGACCGGGTCGAAGGCGGGGAAACTGATGGCGGCTGGCATCATGGCCTCAGAAAGCCTTGGCGGGGTGGAAACTGTCAAGAGTCTTGGGCCTGAAACGTCGGCCTTAGCTGCTTTCCGCCCATTGCGGCACGCTCTTCCTGAACCGGCAAGAGCAAAAAAAGAGGCCACCAGCGTTCGCTAGTGGCCCAAGTTTAGGGAGTCATCAGGCCGGCAAGGGAGGGGAAAGCCGGCCTGATGAAACTGGTATACAGGTCCGCAGGTGAACGGGACGTTAACGGGCGGCATCGATGATCCGGTTTCGCCACGCCGTTCGCGGATAAAGCGCGCCTTGGAAATCCGGCCGGGCATCGCCATATTGCCGGTACACCACCGTGGAGGTCGCCATGCAGACGGAAAACCGCATTCTCAACGATCTGGGCAAGCTCGCTACCGGCGCGGCCGGGGTGTTCCAGTCGCTCCGCGAGGAAGTGGAGACCATGGTGCGCCAGCGTCTCGAGCGCGCCATCGCCGATCTCGACGTGGTCACCCGCGACGAATTCGAGGTCGTGAAGGAGATGGCCGCGAAGGCCCGGCAGGAGAACGAGGCGCTCGCCGCCGAGAATGCCCGGCTCGCCGAACGGCTCGCCGCGCTGGAATCGGGCCGCGGGTAACCCGCTACGACACACCAGTGTCATAATCACGTCAGCGTTGTTTCCACAACATCTAGGCACTTGAACCCGCCAGATAACAATGGCAGGCTAGATTTTGTGCTGCATCGCAATGCCGCACTCTAATTGGAGGATCCGAGCTATGACGTCTGTAAGCTCCGACCACGAAGTCCTCTCCGGCGACCCCCTCGACTTGATCGAACAGATCGTCTCCGCCAACGAATGGCCGTATGACCGTCAGAACGAGCAGGAGTTGACGGTCTTCGTGGCCGGTAACTGGGCTGAGTACAACCTGCACTTCGCATGGAACGGCCCGCATTCCGCCAGCGACTTCGGCGGCCTGCAGGTGGTCTGCGCGTTCGAGGGCCGGGTGCCGAAAGGCAGCAAGGCTCCCCTCCATGAATTGCTGGCCAAGATCAACGCCCAGATGTGGCTCGGACATTTCGACCTGGTCGAGGACGAGGGCCTGCTGATGTACCGGCACGGCGTGCTGATGTGCGAAGGCCAGACGGCGACCGCGCTGGAATGCGAAAACCTCATCGAGATCGCCATCACCGAGTGCGAACGCTTTTTCCCCGCTTTCCAGTTCGTGCTCTGGGGTGGTAAGACACCCGCCGAGGCCATGGAAGCCGGGTTGTTCGAGACCGTCGGCACGGCCTGACTAGGAGTGTCGTGACGGATTTCGGCGCAATTGGCGTCAGCCGGCCGCTGGTGCTGGTTGGCGGTGGGCGAATGGGTTCCGCGCTGCTCGCCGGATGGCTGGGCCGTGGACTGCACGGCACCGCCATCGTCGTGGTCGAGCCGGATGCGGATGCTGCCCGGGAGATCAAGTCCGGAAACGCCGATATCACGGTAGTCGCCTCCATGGACAAGGTGCGGCGCGAGCCCGCCGTCGTCGTGCTGGCGGTGAAGCCCCAGGTGATGGGTTCCGTGCTGCCGGATGTCGCCCAATATCCCAAGGCGCTTTTCCTCTCGATCGCGGCAGGCAAGACCCTGGAGTACTTTGCCCAGGCGCTGGGCGCCGACGCGTCCGTGGTCCGGGCAATGCCGAACACGCCGGCCGCCATCGGCAAGGGCGTCAGCGTCTGCGTCGCCAGCACCAATGTCAGCGAGTCGCAGCGAACACTCTGCACGGCGTTGCTCGAGGCGGTCGGCGCGGTCGCCTGGATCGATAACGAAAAATTGATGGACGCGGTTACCGCCCTGTCGGGCAGCGGTCCGGCCTATGTCTTCTACCTGATCGAGTGCATGGCGGCGGCGGGCCAGGCCGCGGGCCTGCCGGCGGAGTTGGCCGACATGCTGGCGCGCCGGACGGTGGCTGGCGCGGGGGCGCTGGTCGAGGCGTCCGATGACGAATCCACGGCCACGCTCAGGCGCAACGTCACCAGCCCCAATGGCACCACAGAAGCGGCGCTCAACGTATTGATGGGCGAGAACGGCCTCGCCCCGCTGCTGCGCCATGCCGTCGAAGCGGCGGCAAGGCGGTCGAAGGAACTGTCGGCGTAACATTCCTCTGCCGGTGGGCGAGCGGTTTGCGCCGTCCGCGAGGGACCGGCTAAGCTGCCTGCGCACAAATTCTGGGGAGATATCCATGGACGGGAAAGTGGTGATCGTCACCGGCGCCACGTCGGGCATCGGCGAGGCCGCGTGCTACCTGCTGGCCGCGCGGGGCGCGAAAGTCGTCGCGGCAGGACGTCGCGCCGACCGGGGCGAGGCCGTCGTCCAGCGGCTGCGCGACAATGGCGGCGACGGCATCTTCGTCCAGGCCGACATGGCGTCCAACGACGACATCCGGAATCTGGTCGATGCGGCCGTTCGCACCTATGGCGGCCTTGACGGCGCGTTCAACAATGCGGGGATGGGCGGCGCCCGCGAACAGCTCCATGAATACACGGACGAGAACTGGGACCAGGTCGTCGCGGTCAACCTGACCGGCATCTACCGCTGCATGAAGTACCAGATCGGCGCCATGCTGCGGTCGGGCGCGAAGAAGCCGGGCGGCGCGGCAATCGTCAACACGGCGTCGACACTCGGGCACCGGGCCAGCCAGCTGTCGGGCGCGGCCTACACCGCCACCAAGCACGGCGTCATCGGCCTCAGCCGCCAGGCCGCCATCTCCTATATCCGCGAGGGCATAAGGGTGAACGTGGTGTCGCCCGGCGCGACCGATACCGAGTTGCTGGCGCCGCTGAAGGCCATGGGGCCGGAGATCGTCAAGCAGGTCAACGAGATCAACCCGATCGGCCGGATGGCGACGGCCGAGGAGGTGGCGAATGCGGCTGTGTTCCTGCTGTCGGACGCCGCCGCCATGATCACCGGCCACGCGCTGCCCGTCGACGGCGGCCAGCTCGCGAAACTCTAGAGCGCTTTCAGCCAAGGCGGACTCGCCTTGGCGTCTGGAAGCCGCGGCAATGAATCTTGACATGGTCAGGAGGCCGCGTGCGGCTTCCTGCCGATCAGCGACAGCACCCGGTCGCGCTCGTCCTCGTTGATCAGTTCGAACAGCAGCGCCAGGAACGACCGGGATGCCTCGGGGCCGGCCTTCTCGAACAGCCGCCTGAACCGGGCGCGCTGCGGGTTGGACAGGGCGGTCTCGAACGCCTCGCCCTTGGCGGTCAGATAGAGCAGCCGCTGGCGCGCGTCCTCGGGTCCGCGCTCCTGCTCGATGAAGCCTTCGTCGATGAGCTGGCGTAGTACTCGCGCCAGACTCTGCTTGGTGATCTGCAGGATCGACAGCAACTCGGCCACCGTCATGCCCGGATTGCGGCCCACGAAATGGATCACCCGGTGATGAGCACGGCCGAGCGAGCCGTTTGGACTTTCATAGTCTGCCAGCACCTTGTCCGGATCGGCGACGAAGTCTCGATAGGCGAAGAACAGAAGTTCGATCGCCTGCCGAATTTCATCGTCGCCGGGATGCTGCTTATTTATGTCAGTCATGTTGACTTAGTTTAGACGGAATGTTACTCAGTGCAACCTCCAAGAGTCAGATTGTTCCGCGCAACAGACTTCCGCTAAGGATTACCCCGCCATGTCTCTCATTCCGTTCAACGATCGCGACGGCTTCATCTGGTTCAATGGCAAGCTCGTGCCCTGGCGGGAAGCGCAGATTCACGTGCTCTCCCATGGCCTGCATTATGCCAGCGTCGTGTTCGAGGGACAGCGTGCCTATAACGGCGAAATCTTCAAGCTAAAGGAACACACCGCCCGCCTGTTCAACTCGGCGCGCATTCTCGATTTCGAGATTCCCTACGCCGAGGACGAGATCAACGCGGCGTGCGACGCGGTGATGAAGGCCAACAACCTGCCCGACGGCTACTGCCGTCCGGTCGCGTGGCGTGGCCCGGAACAGATGGGTGTCGCGGCGCAGGCGACCAAAACCCATGTCGCCATCGCCGGCTGGGAATGGCCGTCCTATTTCGACCCGCAGCTGCGCGACAAGGGGATCCGGCTCGACATCGCCGAATGGCATCGTCCCGCCCCGAACTGCGCGCCGACGGCGGCCAAGGCGGCCGGCCTCTACATGATCTGCACGCTGTCGAAGCATGCCGCCGAGCGCAAGGGCTACAACGACGCGCTGATGCTCGACTACCGCAACCAGGTCGCCGAGGCGACGGGCGCCAACGTGTTCTTCGTCCAGGATGGCAAGATCCACACGCCGACGCCTGACTGTTTCCTCGATGGCATCACCCGGCGCACGGTCGTCGGCCTGGCGAAGAAGCGCGGCATCGAGATCGTCGAGCGGGCGATCCAGCCGGAAGAGTTGGAAGGCTTCGAGCAGTGTTTCCTGACCGGCACGGCGGCCGAGGTGACGGCTGTCGGCGAGATCGGTCCCTACAACTTCACGGTCGGCGAGATCACGAAGACGCTGCGAAGCGATTACGAACAACTCGTGCGCGGAAACCGCTGAGCGCATCCGCGGGAGTCCAGGGACCTTCAGGAACCAGGCTCCCCGCCGGCGGCCGCCGGTTGTAAACAT
>CAMBYA010000139.1 GCA_945872035.1 Rhizobium sp. Q54 | reverse complement strand
GCGTATCGCCACGCCGAGCGTCCGGCCAAGCTGCTGCTCGCCCGTCTCCAGGGGGTCCAATCCGTCCATCGTCGTCTCCCGCTGTTCCCACGTCTCAAGGCATGCCGCATTTTAGGCGGACGGGGCAATTGCCGACAGCAAATTATTGGTCATTTGACAAAGGCCGCCAAGCGCCGGTGCGAGGCAGGCGGCGTCACATAACGGCCGCGTGTCTGAAACCTGCCGACGCGCGGGCTGTCTGGTCGATGTTGTTCCGTGCGAGGCGCGGTTCAGGCCGCGGCGAACTGCGGCTGGCGCGCCGGCAGGTGGCCGCTGACGACCTTGCCGCCCTTGATCACCGCAACGAGCCTTTCGGGTTGCGACAGCAGGGTGATGTCGGTCGACGGATCGCCATCGACGACGAGAAGGTCGGCAAGCTTCCCCGTGGCGATGGTTCCCAGGTTGGCGAGGCCTGTCATGGCGCCGCCGTTGCGCGTCGCCCAGCGGATCACCTCGAGTGGATCGATCCCGGCATAGTCCACGTAGCATGCCAGTTCCCTGGCGTAGGAGCCGTGCGGCAGCTCTGCCGCGCCGTAGTCGTCCCCCAGCACCAGCTTGACGCCGGCATCGATCGCGCGCGCCAGCATGGAGCAGGTGTGGTCCAGCGTCGCCCTGTCGAAATAGTCCGAGCCGTCCTTGCCGCCGTTCCGGAGTGACACGACTGGCAGGTAGATGCTGGGCACCATGAAGGCGCCGGCCTCGGCGATGGCGTCGATACAGGCCTCGTCCAGGCCGTCGGCATGGTCGAGGATATCGACGCCGACCCGCGCGCAGCGCAGCACGTTGTCGCGGCCGGCCACATGGGCGCGCGTGCGCACGCCGTGCTCATGCGCGATGTCGACGGCGGCGCGCAGTTCGGCCTCGGTCATATCGCGGCCGACGAACTGGCCGTGGCCTTCACCGGCGAACAGCTTGATGACTTTCGCGCCCCGCTCGATCTCGAGCAGCGTGCCGCGGCGGAACGCATCCGGCCCATCGCACTGGAGGACATGGGAAATGATCTGTCCGCTGTCGTCCTTCACCGTCGGCGACAGCGCCCGGCTGGCGGGCACGAAGCGGGGTCCGAGCACGTCGCCCGAGTCGATGGCGGCGGCCAGTGTCGCGTCGATGGTGTCGAAGGTCGCCGCGCCGACCACGCTGGTCACGCCGGCGCGCAGCGCGACCTGCGCGTTGCCCAGCGCCCAGTAGGCATGCTGGACGGGATCGGCGTCACGCGTGTAACCGGGCTTGCCGTCTGGCCGGCCATAGACGGCGTGGTAGTGGCCGGAGACCATGCCGGGCATCAGGGTGCGGCCCGCGAGATCGACAACGGTATCGCCGTCGCGCGGCGCCATGTGTCCTGTCGCGGCAACGCGGCCGTCCTCGACGACCACCGTCGCGCCCTTGCGGGCAGGGTTCTCGCCGTCGAGCAGGTTGGCGTTGATGAAGATGGTGCTGGTCATCGGACTTCCCCTCGCGCCGCGTCGGCGACCGTATTCATCTCCCATGCTAATTTTTTGCCGCCGGGCACGCAACGTCCGTGGGTTCGCGCTATGATCGTCGGGTCAATGGCAGGTGGAGAAGCCCGTGAAATATCTGAGGATCATGATCGCCGCGACCCTGTTGGCGTCGTGTCAGTCCGGCGGCGCCCCGTCGGGCGATGCATCGCCCGACGCCCCGAAGGACAAGTCGCGCGACGCTGCCGAACGGGACCGCAAGATCAATAACGTGCAGGAGCAGATTCGGAACATGCAGCACTGATTGCTGGCCTGCAGGCCGGCCGATCAGCGAAGGCTCCCAAACCTCTCGGGCTTGAAATGTTCGGCATCGGCGGTGCAGGCGATTCCATTCGCGATCAGCCCGGCAGGGTGTTCCGCCAACCAGCCGCCTGCGGCGGGGAAGGTCCGCGTCACTCCGCCGACAGCCATCAATAGGACGACGGAGGGTCACTGGCGGGGAACGATTCATCCGAACTTTCATCGACGGCATCCCAGCGCTTGCCGCTGTCGTCCCGCATGCTCGCCGGCCCGGCGTCGCGCGTTGCGCCGTAAGTGCCGGCGTCGAGCGTCGAGGCCGGGTCGCTGTGGTGGACGGCGGCGCTGGTGGCGATGTCGTCGGGACGTCCATCGGCCGGCTCACGAGGCTTGCACCATTCCCTGACCGTGGGCCACAGTGCGCCGCCTATGGCCCCCAACAGGATAAGCTTTCCCAATCGCATCGACGTCCCCTGTGCTTGAATGTATGTGACGGGCGCCCAACGGCGGGAAGGTATGCCGCGTCGGACGCTCGTCACGAACACGCCCTGGCACGATTTGTTCCGGGATTTAGGCCGCGTCTGCACCTTCTGGCGAACACTCAGGCAGGTTCCTGTTCTCGTTTCTGTGCGGGGACATCTCCTATACACTGTGATTGCCGAAACGTTGGGGATCTGACTCTGGCGATCGGGTGGGATCGGTTATCCTGGATGCGGAAACTCACGGGAGGGCATGGATGAAAAAGCTTAAGGTGAACGGGCAGGCTGTCGAGGTCGATGCCGACGAAAGCACGCCGCTGCTGTGGGTGCTGCGCGAGCAGGTCGGTCTCACGGGCACGAAATATGGATGCGGCGTGGCGCAATGCGGCGCCTGCACCGTGCATGTTTCGGGCAGATCCGTCCGCTCCTGCGCCGTCCAGCTGTCCGCGGTCGCCGACGGGGATGAGATCACCACCATTGAAGGGCTCTCGAAGGACAGCAGCCATCCGGTCCAGCTGGCCTGGGCGTAGCTGGACATTCCGCAATGTGGCTATTGCCAGCCGGGCATGATCATGGCGGTCGCCGGCATGCTCAACCACAACCCCGATCCCAGCGACGAGGATATCGACCTGGAGATCACCAACATCTGCCGCTGCGGCACCCTGGCACGCGTGCGCAAGGGTATCCACCTGGCCAAGACCAAGGCGTCCAAAGGAGAGCCGGCATGAACCAGATGACAAGCCTCTCCCGCCGCGGCTTCATGATCGGCCTGGGCGTTGCGGGCGCCGGACTGACGATCAGCTTCGTTGGCGGCTTCGGTCCGGCGCTGGCGGCTGATGCCGGCATGGCGCCCGAGGTGAATGCCTGGGTCCATATCGGCCGCGACGACGTGGTCACGATCCGGATTGCCCGCTCGGAAATGGGCCAGGGCACCCTGACGGGGCTGGCCCAGCTGGTCGCCGAGGAACTGCAGTGCGACTGGTCCAAGGTGGTCACCGAGTACCCCACGCCGGGCCAGAATCTGGCGCGCGACAAGGTCTGGGGCGAAATGCTGACGGGCGGCAGCCGGGGTATCCGCAACAGCCATCAATATGTGCGCGAAGGCGGCGCGGCGGCCCGCATCATGCTGATCGAAGCGGCCGCCGCCCGATGGAAAGTGCCAGCGAGCGAGTGCACGGCCAAGGACAGCGTGATCACCCATGGACCCTCGGGCCGGACCGTCACCTATGCGCCGTTGCCGAGGATGCGGCCAAACTGGCGCCACCGATGGAAGTGCCGCTCAAGGACCCCTCGACGTGGACCATCGCCGGCAAGCCGGTCAAACGCCTTGACACGGCCGACAAGCTGAACGGCGCGCAGATCTATGGCGCCGACCTCAAACTCGACGGCATGCTGAACGCGTCGATCAAGGCGTGCCCGGTGCGCGGCGGCAAGCTGAAGAGTTTCGATCAGGCCGCGGTCATGAAAATGCCCGGCGTCCGGAAGGTGGTCGCCGTCCATGACGACGCGGTCGCCGTCGTCGCCGACACCTGGTGGCAGGCGAACTCGGCCCTCGAGGCGCTGCCCATCGAGTGGCAGGGCGGCACGCCCTACAACAGCGCCGACTTCGAGGCTCAGCTGGAGGAAGGCCTGCGCGCCCGCGAGGCGTTCGTCGGCAACAGGCAGGGCGACGTCGATGCGGCTTTCGCCAAGGCGGCGAAGGTCGTCGAGGCGACCTACCGGGTACCGCATCAGAACCATGCCTGCATGGAACCGATGAACGCCACGGTGGTCTGGACGAAGGAGTCCTGCAAGGCGTGGGTGCCGACCCAGGACGGCATGTCGGCGCTCGCCTCCGTCGCGGAGGCCGCCGAACTGCCGGTCGAGAAGTGCGAGGTCTACAAGCTGCATCTCGGCGGCGGCTTTGGCCGGCGGGGCAGCAGCAGCGGCGACCATGTCAGCCAGGCCGTCAAGATCGCCATGTCGATGCCCGGCACGCCGGTCAAGCTGCTGTGGAGCCGCGAAGAGGACATGCAGCACGGCTTCTATCACCCGACCTCGCGCGCGCTGGTCCGGGGCGCGCTCGACGCCGAGGGCAATCTGACCGGCCTGCACATCAGGATCGCGGGACAGTCGATCCTCGCCGCGCTCCGGCCCGAAGCGCTGAAGGATGGGCTCGACATGGTGACGATGCAGGGGCTGGCGCCGGCCAACCTCGCGCCGGGCATGGAGACGCAGGCGCTGAAATACACGTTCCCGAACCTGCTCGTCGATCATGCCATGCGCAATCCGCCGGTCCGGCCCGGCTTCTGGCGCGGCGTCTGCGCGAATCAGAACGCGATCTATCTGGACTGCGCGCTCGACGAGTTCGCCCACGCCGCCGGCCGGGACAAGCTCGAGTTCCGGTTGGCCTACATGAAGGACTGCCCCGAGTTGCAGGCGGTCCTGAAGGCGGCCGCCGAACGCAGCGGCTGGGGCAATAAGGATGGCGTGCACCGCGGGCTCAGCGCCTTCTATTCGTTCGGCTCCTACACCGCGGCCTGCGCCGAGGTCACGGTGGATGAGGACGGCAAGCTGAAGATCACCCGGATCGTCGCGGCGACGGACCCGGGCATGGCGGTGAACCCGCAACAGATCGAGGCGCAGGTCGAGGGCTCGTTCGTCTACGGTCTTTCGGCCATGCTGCTGCAGGAAGTCACCTTCAAGGGCGGTGAGGTGCAGGAGCGCAACTTCGACACCTACAACTCGATGCGGCTGGAGCACATGCCGCTGGTCGAGACCATCGTGATGCCGTCCGGCGGTTTCTGGGGCGGGGTTGGCGAGCCGACCATCGCCGTCGCCGCGCCGGCGGTCCTCAACGCCATCTTCGCGGCCACCGGCAAGCGCGTGCGCCACCTGCCGATCAAGGATCAGAACCTGAGAGAGTTGTGATCGCAGGCGTTCGCATCGGTGTCGTCATGGCCGCGGCCGCGGTGCTGATCGCCTGCGGTTGGACCGACGCGAAAGCGGAAGGAAACGCTGCCGGCGCGAGGGATCTGGACAGGGCGGCGACGCTGGCGGCGGCGTGCGCCGGCTGCCACGGCAAGAACGGCAATGCGATCGTCGGCCTCGGCGGCAGGAGCGCCGAGGAGATTCAGGCTTCGCTCACCGCCTACCACGTCGACGCGGGCGGCACGTCGGTCATGCATCGCATCGCCCGCGGCTACTCCGATGCGGACATCCGCCTGATCGCCGCCCATCTGGCGGCGCGCGAGGGCCGCTAGCATGACCGTGCGCCCGGGTCGCCGCGCGGTCATCGCCGGGTTGGCGAGCCTCGCCGCCATGCCAGCCTTCGCCGCCGGGAAATCGGCGCGCGTAGTGGTGGTGGGCGGAGGCTTTGGCGGCGCGACGGCGGCCCGTTTCGTCAAACGCCTGGCGCCCGAGGTGAAGGTCACCCTGGTCGAGCCGAACAGGACGTTCATGTCCTGTCCGCTGAGCAATCTGGTGATCGCCGGCGCGCGCGATCTGGCCGCCCAGCGATTCGGCTACCAGACGCTGGCCCGCGAGGGCATCGACGTCGTCCACGACCGCGCCGTCGATGTGGACGCCGCGGCCCGAACGGTCGCCTTGGCTGGAGGCGCGGTCCTGCGGTATGACCGGCTCATCCTGTCACCCGGGATCGATATGGACTGGGGCGCGCTCGACGGGTATGGAGCTGCCGCCGCCGAGACCATGCCGCATGCGTGGAAGGCCGGCGAACAGACGCTGCTGCTGCGACGGCAGCTGGAGACCATGGAGGATGGCGGCCTCGTTGTCATATCCGTACCGCGCGCGCCGTTTCGCTGTCCACCCGGCCCCTACGAGCGCGCCAGCCTGATCGCCCACTATCTCACGAGCAGTAAGCCCCGCTCGAAGGTGTTGATCCTCGACGCCAACGACCAGTTCTCGAAGCAGTCGCTGTTCCAGGCTGAATGGTCGGCTCGCTACGGCGGCCTGCTGGAATGGCGGGGTGCGTCCGATGGCGGACGGGTGGTGCGGGTCGATGCCGACGCCATGACCGTGGAAACGGATTTCGAACGGATCCGTGCCGATGTCACCAATGTCATCCCGCCGCAGAAGGCCGGCGAGATCGCGGCGCGGGCAGGGGTGGCCGATCCGACCGGATGGTGCCCGGTCAATGCCGTGGCGTTCGAATCGACGCTGCAGCCCGGTATCCATGTGATCGGCGACGCCACCATCGCCGCGCCGATGCCGAAGTCGGCGTTCACCGCCAATCTGCAGGCCAAGGTATGCGCCATACAGGTCGTGCGCCTGCTGCGCGGCACGAGCCCGGAGCCGACGCTGCTGGTCAACACCTGCTATTCCTATCTCTCCCCGGACGCCGCGATCTCGATTTCCGGGGTCTACCGCAACGATGGCGGCGTG
>CAMBYA010000138.1 GCA_945872035.1 Rhizobium sp. Q54 | reverse complement strand
CGGCGCCTGCGTCTCCAGCATCCCCCAGGACGGCAAGGGATATGCGAGCGGCCTGAGCCTCGGGCCGGGGTCATATTATGGCCGGGTAGCCGGCAGGAACGCGGCGCGGGCGACGCTGAACAGCTGAGGCCCACTCATTCGGCGCTTCGCTCCACCTTCTCACACAAGCGGAGAAGGGTTCGATGTGGCTCCGGCAGAGTCCCCTCTCCCACAAGGGGAGAGGGGACCTTGCTGATGCACGGCTAGGCGTCGAAATCGCTGGCCAGCGCCTTGCGCGTCTCTGCCGACAGCATGGCCATGTGCTGGTAGCCCTCGTGGCCGATGCCGAGGATGGCGGGCTGGGATGGGTCGCGGAAAGCGGCGATGTCGTCGGCGGTGAACGGAAAGTGCAGGAAATGCACTGACGACGTCTTGCCCGCTGCGGTGGTGCGGTCCACGTCCTCCTCGGCCGTGCCGCGGACGACGTGGCTGCCGATGGTGATCGTCACCGTCTGCTCGACGCCGCCAAGCCTGCCGAGCACGCGCCTGCGGCGGTTCTCCTCGTCGATCTCGAACATCATGGTGGCGATCAACTCGCTGCCCTGCGGGATCAGCGGATTATAGGCCGCCAGTTCGTCGGCGATCTGCTCCTCGCCGCCCTTCTCGATGTAGAGCATCTCGTGGACCTGGGCCCACATGGTGTCGTAGCTCTCGAAGTAGAACGTCACATAGGGGCCGACCTCGACCCTGCGGTGCTTCTTCTTCGCCACCAGCTCGGCGCGCTTGTCCTTGCGCACCTTGGCGTACTCGGCCATGGGAAGGATGTCGGCGCGGGTGATCTTCCTGGTCATTGATCGCCTCCTTACGGCCGGATGCCGTAGGCCAGCGCCATCAGCTCCATGGGATGCCACGAACGCGCCGGCGCCTTGTCCTTGTCGATCCGTTCCATGCCCTGGACGATGTGGTCCGCGGCGAGCGGGCATTCGCTCGATACATAGGCCTTGGCCTGCTTGACCGCGTTCTGGGCGACCGGCTTGCCGACCTTCAGCGCCACGTCGAAATTGTCCTTCAGCATGCCCCACGAGCCACCATGGCCCGAGCAGCGTTCGATGACCGCCACGTCGGGCTCCGGGATCAGCCGCAGCATCTCGGCGGCCTTCGGACCCATGTTCTGGGCGCGGGCATGGCAGGCAAGATGGACGGTGACGCCGCCTTCCAGCGGCTGCAACCCGTCGGCGAGCCCGTGCTTGCGGGCGATGTCGACCACGTATTCGGCGGCATCGAAGGTCGCCTCGGAAATCTTCTTCACCGTCTCGTCGCCAGGCAGGATCAGCGGCCATTCGAATTTCAGCATCAGCGCGCAGGACGGCACCAGCGCCACGATGTCATAGCCCTTCTCGACCCAGGGCAGCAGTTCCGACGTTACCTTGCGGGCGTTTTCGGCAACCCCGGCGATGTCGCCCTGCTCGAGCAACGGCATGCCGCAGCACTTGGGATAGACCACCTCGGTCTCGACGCCATTGCGCGCCAGCACCGCCTGGGTGGCGACACCGATATCCGGATTGTTGTAGTTGGCGAAGCAGGTTGCATAGATCACCGCCTTGCGCCCATGCCCCGGCGCGGCGGTATTGACCGCCGGCGGGTTCTTCCTGGCCCGGCGCATGAAGGTGTCGCCCTGGAACTTGGGGACGTAGGCGTTGCGGTCGATGTCCGCGACCTTTTCCATGATCGGCCGGGTCAGCTTGTTGTCCAGGTCCGTCGCCCAGTTGGCGACCGGCGCGATGGCGCCGAAAAGCTTGCCATTGCGGTCCGTCTCGACCAGTTGCTCGTGGACGAAATTCTTGTGGCCGGCGTGCCGCTCTGCGGCGCGGTAGCGCAGCATGAGATGCGGGAAGTCCAGGTTGAACTCATGCGGCGGCACATAGGGACACTTGGTCATGAAGCACAGATCGCACAGCGTGCAGGCATCGACGACCGGCTTGAAGTCCTCGCTCTTGACCCCGTCAAGTTCCATGGTCGGAGACTCGTCGACCAGGTCGAACAGGCGGGGGAAAGAGTCGCACAGATTGAAGCAGCGGCGGCAGCCATGGCAGATGTCGAAAATCCGGCGGACTTCCTCATCCAGCTTCGCGGCGTCGTAGAACTCCGGATTGTTCCAATCCAGCGGATGGCGGATCGGCGCGTCGAGACTGCCTTCAGCCATGGCGCTTCCTCTTTCGGTCGATGGGTGGTGTCGGAAAGGCCGGAGTCAGTGCCGACTTGCTCAGTACTGACTCCGGCCCGATTCCCGTGCGGACGAAGGGCGTTATCAGGCGCCCAGGGTGTCCAGGGCCTTCTGGAAACGGCCGGCGTGCGAGCGCTCGGCCTTGGCCAGCGTCTCGAACCAGTCGGCGATCTCGTCGAAGCCTTCCTCGCGGGCCGTGCGGGCCATGCCAGGATACATGTCGGTATATTCGTGGGTCTCGCCCGCGATGGCGGCCTTCAGGTTCAGCGAGGTCTCGCCGATCGGCTCGCCGGTCGCCGGATCGCCGACCGCCTCGAGGAACTCAAGGTGGCCATGGGCGTGACCGGTCTCGCCTTCGGCGGTCGAGCGGAACACGGCGGCAACGTCGTTGTAGCCTTCGACATCGGCCTTCTGCGCGAAATACAGGTAGCGGCGGTTGGCCTGGCTTTCGCCGGCAAAGGCGGCTTTCAGATTATCTACGGTCTTGGATCCAGCAAGCGACATGACATCTCCTGAGCTTGTTGTTGTACTTCCCCGGCCTCGCTGGACGAGGCCCCTTCCGCTGGCGTAATCGTGCCAGTGTCGACAAGTAGATACCTAAGGAAACAATCGGGTCAAGGCTAAATTAGAATAACTCTAGAAATGCAAGGCTGCCCATCACTGATCGCATATGCGGATGACGATATCGACCCGGCTGATCCTGCGACCGTCGGGAGCCTGTGGCAATTCCGCGACGGTCACCATGTGCGCCGGGATGTCGGTCAACTCGCCAGAGCGCTCACACAGGAAATGATGATGATCGTGGATGTTGGTGTCGAAATAGGTCTTGCCCGAATCCACCATGATCTCGCGCAGCAGGCCCGCGTCGGTAAACTGGTGCAGCGTGTTGTAGACCGTGGCGAGCGACACGCGGGCGCCGGATCTCTGCGCTTCTTCGTGCAGTGTTTCCGCCGTCACATGGCGATCGCAGCCCCCTTCGAACAGCAGTTTGGCAAGGGCCAGCCGCTGCCGCGTAGGACGCAAATCCACCTCGCGGAGACGGTTGATCGCTTGGGCAAAGGGTCGTTCGTTCATGGTGTTTTCCATCATGGAAAATGCACGGGGGCGAGTGTGCATCACGGTCATTAGATTGACTCCAGACTGTAAAAGTCAAGCCGTGGACCGAGCTGGCGGCACAAACGCCAGCCTACTTCGTTTGCATCGCGTCCTGCGTCGAACGCATGAGGTATGCCGATGATGACCGCCTCCAGCCGTCTGCTGCTCGTTGCCGATCCGGCGAATCCGGACAACACGGCCGAGCCCGCACCGCCGCAATAGGGGCGCGATGCGTAATCCGGCACCGCTGCCGTGCGGTGCCGCGCCACGGTAGTCATGGCGCGCACGGCCAAGCCGGGTTACCACTGTCCCCAGCCATTTTGGGGAGCGACCGCCATGCTGACCGTGCATCATCTGGGCATCTCACAATCGGACCGGATTCTCTGGCTCTGCGAGGAGCTGCAAATTCCCTACGAGATGAAGAAATACGACCGCGATCCGGTCACCCGGCTGGCGCCCGCCGAGTACAAGGCGATCCATCCGTTCGGCACCGCGCCGGTGATCACCGACGGCGACCTGGTGCTGGGCGAATCCGGCGCGATCATCGAGTACATTATCGCGAAATACGGCAACGGCAGGCTGAAACTGGCGCCCGATCATCCGAACTATCCGGACTTCCTGTTCTGGTTCCACTTCGCCAACGCCTCGATGATGCCGAGCGGCATGGTTGGCATCATCCTGCAGATGATCGGTGCGCCGGAATCCGATCTGACCAAGGCGCTGAGTTCGCGCGGCGACAAGGCGTTCGCCATGGTCGAGGACCGGCTGGGGAAGGCGCGCTATTTCGCCGGCAGCGAATTCACCGCCGCCGACATCATCATGCTGTTCCCGCTGACCACCATGCGTCTGTTCGTGCCGCGGGACATCTCGGGCATGCCCAACCTGCTGGCCTATCTGAAGCGCATCGGCGAGCGGCCTGCCTATCAGCGCGCGGCGAAGAAGGGCGATCCGGACCTGCCGCCGAAGCTGGATTGATACCGGGCGCCACTCTTCAGCCGGCCTCTCCATTGTCACCCCGGAACAAGTGCCATAGGCGTCAACTAAGCGGTCGCGCCCTATAAGGTTGTCATCCCCGACGCTGGTCGAGCCCGCGAACCGGCAGGTTCGCGGCTGCGAGACTTGCGATCGGGGCTTCATGTCTCCACATGAAAGTTGCGAGCCTCGGGTCGACATGGGCCCCCGCTCGCGCTGCGCTTGGCGGGGGTGACAATTTTGGAAGAGGACCGCGCATTAAGTTCACGCCCATGGGAACAAGTCCTGGGTGCCAAAAGAGGGGAGAATCAGGAGTGAACCGCCCTAGTCGCCGGTGCAGATACGGTCGACGAGCTGCTTCACCGTAGGGACGAAGCCGTTCGAATAGAACGGGTCCTGGGAGAAGCGGTAGGCGCTGTGGCCGGCGAACATCAGGTTGTTTTCGAGATCGCCGCCATGGGCGATGTCCATCAGCGTCTTCTGGATGCAGAAGCTGCGCGGATCGGCTTTCTTGCCGTTGGAGAAGTCGCCGTGGTCGGCCCAGTTGGAGAACTTGCAGGCGCTGAGGCAGCCCATGCAATCGGCCTGGTCCTTCTGGATCTCGCGCAGTTTGTCGGCGGCGACAAAGATCAGCGTCTGGTCCGGCGTGCGCATGGTGTGATCGAACCCCTGGGCCTGCCAGGCCGCCGCATGCTCGGCGTCGCCCTGGGTCAGGTAGACGGTGTTCTTGCGGGCGCCGAGAGAGAACGGCACCTGGTGCTCGCCCACCGGCTCGGCGGTGTAGGCGATCTGGCGCTCGCTGCGGGCGTCGAGTTCGATCAGGAAATCGTTGCGGACGGCCGATGAATAGAAACCAGTGGGCGAATGGCGGTGCAGCTGCACGTCGCCTTCCTCCAGCGTCATCAACCGCTGCTTCCACAGCTCGGGAATCGGGCTTTCCCGGGTGAGCAGCGGACGGGTGCCGAACTGGAAGACGATCGGGCCCACTTCGGGGTTGTCGATCCAGTCCTCGAAGTCGCGCAGGTACCAGACGCCGCCGGCCATGATGATCGGCGTGTCCTGCAGGCCGAACTCGTTCATGGTCTTGCGCAGCTCGACGATGCGCGGATAAGGCGCCTCGGGCTGCAGCGGGTCTTCCGAATTGGACAGGCCGTTATGGCCGCCGGCCAGCCACGGATCCTCGTAGACCACGCCGCCCAGCATCTCGGCGAACTTGAAATAGGCGCGCTTCCACAGGGCTCGGAAGGCGCGGCCGGAGGAGATGATCGGGTAGTAGCGCACGCCGTAGCGGGCGGCGATCTCGCCCAGCTTGTAAGGCATGCCGGCGCCGCAGGTGACGCCATGGACCAGGTCTCTCGCCCGCTCGAGCACACCGTGAAGGATACGCTGCGCGCCGCCCATTTCCCACAGCACGTTGATGTTGATGAATCCGTTTCCGGCAGCCCGATCGTAGGCCTCGCGGATCTGGGCGAGGCCGCCCCGGATGCCGAATTCGATCAGCTCCTCGTGACGGTCCACGCGGGTGCGGCCGCTGTAGATCTGCGGTATCAGCCTGCCGCCGGCGTCATAGCTGTCGGCGTTGACGCAGGAGACGGTGCCGATGCCGCCAGCACCGGCCCATGCGCCCGCACTGGCGCCATTGGAAATGGAAATGCCCTTGCCGCCCTCGATGAGCGGCAGGACTTCCTTCCCAGCAATCCTGATGGCGTTGAGCGCCTTCATCTGCGCGGATCCGTACGGTTCAGCCTAACATCCAGTCAGGCACATAGGCCAAAACCGTACCGAATCCAAGCTCGATCAGTCGCGCCGCTGCTTCTTGGGCTCGCGGGTATCGGCGATTTCCTCGCCGGTTTCCTGGTTCACCAGGCGCATGGACAGGCGAACCTTGCCGCGGTCATCGACGCCGAGAACCTTCACTTTCACCGGCTGGCCTTCCTTGACCACATCACCGACCTGGGCGACACGGTCCTCGCGCAGTTCGGAGATATGGACGAGGCCGTCCTTGTTGCCGATGAAGTTCACGAAGGCGCCGAAATCGACGACCTTGACGACCTTGCCTTCATAGATCATGCCGATTTCCGGCTCGGCGACGATGCCGGTGATCCAGGCGCGGGCCTTCTTGATGGCTTCCGGATCGCTCGACGCGATCTTGATGGTGCCGTCGTCCTCGATGTCGATCTTGGCGCCGGTCTGCTCGACGATCTCGCGGATCACCTTGCCGCCGGTGCCGATGACTTCGCGGATCTTGTCCTTCGGCACGCTCATGGTCTCGATGCGCGGCGCGTTGGAGCTGAGCTCGTCACGGGCATGGTCGAGAGACTTGGCCATCTCGGCCAGGATGTGGATCCGGCCGCCCTGCGCCTGCGCGAGAGCGGTCTGCATGATCTCCTTGGTGAT
>CAMBYA010000137.1 GCA_945872035.1 Rhizobium sp. Q54 | reverse complement strand
GTGATGGTCGAGGTCTCGACCCAGCCTTCCACCGCCACCATGCCGCCGCGCGCGTCGATGCCGACGACGATCCGGCCGGGGAACCGCTTGCAGGCTTCCTTCACCGTGGCCGGGTCGCGCAGCGCCATGGTGCCGAGGATCACCCGGCGCACGCCCTTGTCCAGCCACATCGCGATGGTGGCCATGTCGCGGATGCCGCCGCCGAGCTGCACCGGCAGCGAGATCGCCTTCAGGATCGCCTCGACGGCCGGCGCGTTGACCGGCTTGCCCTCGACCGCGCCGTTGAGGTCGACGAGATGCAGCCACTGGAAGCCGGCATCCTCGAATGTCTTCGCCTGCTCGGCCGGGTTCTCGCCATAGACGGTCGCCTTGTCCATGTCGCCGTAGAGCAGGCGCACGCACTTGCCGTCCTTCAGGTCGATGGCGGGAAACAGGATCACGGCGTCCACCTCAGGAAGTTGGCGATCAGCCGCAGTCCCGCCGCCTGGCTTTTCTCGGGGTGGAACTGGCTGCCGATCATGTTGGCGCGCCCGACCAGCGCCGTGACCGGCCCGCCATAGTCGACGGTGGCCAGCAGGTCGGCCGGATCGTCGGGCCGGAACGCGTAGGAGTGCACGAAATAGACGTGCTCGCCGGTGGCGATGCCGTCGAGCACCGGATGCGCGGCGCGCACGTTCAGGTCGTTCCAGCCCATGTGCGGGATCTTCAGCGACGGGTCCGACGGCTCCATCAGCGCGACGGTGCCTTTCAGCCAGCCCAGGCCTGGATGACGGCCATGCTCCAGGCCCCATTCGGCCATCAGCTGCATGCCGACGCAGATGCCGAAAAACGGCGCCTTGCGGCGGTGGACGGCCTGCTCGAGCGCCTCGCCCATGCCGGCGATGGCGAGCAGTCCCTGGCGGCAGTCAGCGAACGCGCCGACACCGGGCAGTACCACGCGGCCGGCGGACGCCACCACCGCCGGATCGGCGGTGACGACGATGTCCTGTCCCGTTCCCGCCTCGATGGCGGCGCGGGCGAACGCCTTTTCGGCCGAGCGCAGATTGCCCGAGCCGTAATCGATGATCGCGACGGTTTCAGCCGTGGCCATGGCTTTCTCGCGGGGTTTGGTTGCGGGGGCATATGCCCGCATCGGGCGGGCATGACAAGCTCAAACTACGCCGGGCCAAACTAGGCAGGGATGGCCGGCGTGGTGCTATGGAGTTCCGCCCGGTCGTATTCCCGAGGCGCCGCTTCGATCTGGTTGAGGCGCTTGCCGAAATAGCGCATCTCGGCCTCCTCGATGGTTTCACCGGTGGCGACGCCGGTCTCGACGAAGCCGCGCCGCGCCAGCGCCGCGCGCTGGAAGTCGCGGCCGAAAATACCGACGCCCATGCCGATCACGACCTGGATGGCCCAGTTCAGATATTCCGGCACGCCCAGCGTGGTCTGGCCGAAGCCCAGCAGCAGGTAGATGCCCAGCACCGCGAAGCCGGCAAGCCAGGCGCGCTGCACCCACAGCCACAGGACGGTGAAAATGAACGCGAGGATGCTGAATCCCTCCGGGACGAACTCGACCTCGCCCTCCAGGCCGCCCTTCTCGTGGACGGTGTAGAGCCTGGTCGCGGCCATCACAGGCTCCCGCCGAGCACGCCTTTGGTCGACGGCACGGCGTCGGCCTTGCGCGGATCGATGGCAAGCGCCTGCTTCAGGCTGCGGGCGATGCCCTTGAAGCAGCTTTCGACGATGTGGTGGTTGTTCTCGCCGTACAGATTCTCGATGTGCAGCGTGCAGCCGGCAGCCTGGGAGAACGCCTGGAACCATTCCTTGAACAGTTCGGTGTCCATGTCGCCCAGCTTGGGCCGGGTGAATTCCACCTTCCAGATCAGGTAGGGCCGGTTCGACATGTCGAGCGCCACGCGGGTGCAGGTCTCGTCCATGGGAATGACGGCCGAGCCGTAGCGCTCGATGCCCTTGCGGTCGCCCAGCGCCTGCGACACCGCCTCGCCGATGGCGATGCCGGTATCCTCGGTGGTGTGGTGGAAGTCGATGTGCAGGTCGCCCTCGGCGCGGACCGTCAGGTCCATCAGCGAATGGCGCGACAGCTGCTCCAGCATGTGGTCCAGGAAGCCGATGCCGGTCTGGACGTCATAGACGCCGGTGCCGTCGATGTTCACCTCGACGGCTATCCGGGTTTCCTTGGTATTGCGTTCGATCTTGGCGGTGCGCATGTCGCATTCTCATACCGGGAACTGTGGATATTGTGTAGTTCTGTTTTCCGGCGGGACAAGGCGCGCGGGTACCCGGTTCCGCTGTTGTAACCCTCGCTCAAGGTCCCTATGTAACCAGCCATGTCCGACACACCCTCCTGGCACGGAACCACCATCCTTTCGGTCCGCAAGGCCGGCACGCTCGTCATGGCGGGCGACGGCCAGGTCTCGATGGGCAACACCATCGTCAAGCCGAACGCCCGCAAGGTGCGGCGGATCGGCGACGGCAGCATCATCGCCGGCTTCGCGGGCGCGACCGCCGACGCCTTCACATTGTTTGAACGCCTTGAGGGCAAGCTCGACAAGCACAGCGGGAACCTCACCCGCGCCTGCGTCGAGCTGGCCAAGGACTGGCGCACCGACCGCTACCTGCGGCGGCTGGAAGCGCTGCTCGCCGTGGGCGACAAGGATGTCAGCCTGCTGCTGACCGGCACCGGCGACGTGCTGGAGCCGGGCGATGGCATCATCGCCATCGGCTCTGGCGGCAACTACGCGCTGGCCGCCGCCAAGGCGCTCTACGACATGGACCTGAGCGCCGAGGAGATCGTGCGCAAGTCCATGAAGATCGCCGCCGACATCTGCGTCTTCACCAACGAGAACGTCACCGTCGAGAAGCTGGAGGCCCAGTGAGCGCGTTTTCCCCCCGCGAGATCGTCTCCGAGCTCGACCGCTATATCGTCGGCCAGAACGACGCCAAGCGCGCCGTGGCCGTGGCGCTGCGCAACCGCTGGCGCCGGCAGCAGCTGCCCGACAGCCTGCGCGACGAGGTGCTGCCCAAGAACATCCTGATGATCGGCCCGACCGGCGTCGGCAAGACCGAGATCTCGCGCCGGCTGGCGAAGCTGGCCGAGGCGCCGTTCATGAAGGTCGAGGCAACCAAGTTCACCGAAGTCGGTTATGTGGGCCGCGACGTCGAGTCGATCATCCGCGACCTGCTGGAATCGGCGATCGTCATGGTGCGCGAGAAGAAGCGCAAGGAAGTCCGCGCCCGCGCCGAACTGGCCGCCGAGGAGCGGGTGCTCGACGCGCTGGTCGGCACCGACGCAAGGCCCGACACCCGCGACAAGTTCCGCCAGAAGCTGCGCGCCGGCGAGATGGACGACAAGGAAATCGTCATCAAGGTCGCCGACACCAGCGGCGGCGGCGGCCTGCCGACCTTCGACATCCCGGGCATGCCGGGCGCCCAGATGGGCATGCTCAACCTGAACGACGTGTTCGGCAAGATGATGGGCGGGCGCACCAAGGACAAGCGCACCACCGTCGCCGAAAGCCATCCCATGCTGATCGCCGAGGAAAGCGACAAGCTGCTCGATGACGAAGACGTCACCCGCACCGCCATCGACGCGGTGGAGCAGAGCGGCATCGTGTTCCTCGACGAGATCGACAAGATCACCGCCCGCTCGGGCGAGCGCAGCGGCGCCGACGTGTCGCGCGAGGGCGTCCAGCGCGACCTGCTGCCGCTGATCGAGGGCACCACGGTCGGCACCAAATACGGCCCGGTGCGCACCGACCACGTGCTGTTCATCGCGTCGGGCGCGTTCTCGATCGCGAAGCCGTCCGACCTGTTGCCGGAGTTGCAGGGCCGCCTCCCGATCCGGGTGGAGCTCAAGGCGTTGAGCCGCGACGATTTCCGCCGCATCCTCACCGACCCGGAAGCCTCGCTGATCAAGCAGTACAAGGCGCTGATGGAGACCGAGGGCGTGACGCTCGACTTCACCGACGACGGCATCGACGCGCTGGCGGCGACCGCCTACGAGGTGAACCTGTCGGTGGAGAATATCGGCGCGCGCCGGCTGCACACCATCCTGGAGCTGGTGCTCGACGAGATCAGCTTCGAGGCGACCGACAAGCCGGGCACCACGGTCATCGTCGACGCCGCCTATGTGGACGCCCATGTGGGCGCGCTGGTGCGCAACACCGACCTGTCGAAGCACATCCTGTAATGGCAACCACCCGTCACGGCACCGAGGCGGACCTGGCGGCGATCACCGAGATCTACAACTACTTCGTCGCCAATACCGTCATCACCTTCGACACCCGGCAGTTCCGCACGTCGGACCGGCTGGGCTGGTTCCACCAGTTCGCGCCGCACGGTCCGCACCAGATCTTCGTGGCGGCGAGCGCCGGCAACGTCATCCAGGGATTCGCGTACTCGACGCCGTTCCGCGACAAGCAGGCCTACGAGCAGACCATCGAGGTCGCCATCTACCTGGCGCCCCATGCCGACGAGCAGGGCATCGGCAGCACCCTCTACGCCGCGCTGTTCGGCGCCCTCGACCAGCAGCCGGACCTGCACCGCGCCATCGCCATGATCGCCCAGCCCAACCCCGGCTCGGTGGCGCTGCATGAGAAATTCGGGTTCCGCCTGATCGGCGAACTGAGCGAGGCCGGCTTCAAGTTCGGCCGCTACGTCGACATCCTGATGATGGAACGGGCGTTCCCTACCGTATCCGCCTGATCACCACGTAGAGCGAGCCGTCGCCGCCGTGCTTCTGGGCGGCGGGATGCCAGGCGACGACCCGGGCCGCGTTCTCGCCTTCGGAGAGCCATTGCGGGACCAGGTTGCGCAGGATGCCGGTGCGCGGCTCGGTCCAGGCGTCCTCGATGTCGTCTTTCTTCGCGCCGCCCTTGCCGGTCACCACCAGCACCACGCGCTTGCCCATTTCCTGCGAGCTGGCGAGGAATGGGCCCAGCGCCCGCCAGGCCCTGTCCTGGGTCATGCCATGCAGGTCGAGACGGCCTTCGACGGCGAGTTGGCCGCGCTGCAGCCTTTTGGCGCGGGAGCCGTCGAGGCCGGTCAGCGACTGGGGCGCCGGAGCGAGCTGGCGCGGCGGCATGTCGAACATGGGCTCGGCCGCATGGCGGCGCGCCGAATGATCGCGGATGGGGATGTCGCGCGGATGGCGCCAGGCGTCGAAGCGCACCGGCTTGGCGCCTTTGAGCGGCGCCACATCTTTCGTCACCGCGGCCCACAGGGCGGCATCCTCCGGCCTGAGTGGCTTGGGGGTGGGCGGCTTGCGGGTCATTGGCTCGCTCGGGCTGCCTTCTCGGCCAGCGCCAGGGGCAGCAGGATATAGTAGCGGCCCGGGTCCTTCATGGCGCCGGCGGCTGCCTCGGCCTCATCGCCCTCGCCCCAGTAGAAGTCGCCGCGCACCCCGCCCCGGATAGCACCGCCGGTATCCTGGGCGATCACCAGGCGGCGGATCTTGCGCGCACCGTCCTCGCTCTCGATGTCGACCCACATCGGCGCGCCCAGTGGCATGTGCTTGCGGTCGACCGCCAGGGAGCGGCCGCCGGTCAGCACCACGCCCTGCGAGCCAATGGCGCCTTCCGCCTGCTGTTCCTCGAAGAAAACGTAGGAGGCGTTCTCGTCCATCAACGCCGCGCCTTCCGGCCCATGGGTGTTCACCCAGGCGCGGATGGTCTGCATGCTGGCCTCTTCCCTGGTCAGCTCGCCCCGCTGAACCAGCAGCTTGCCGATGGCGGTGTAGGGATGGCCGTTCTGGGCGGCATAGCCGAGACGCACCATGCCGCCGTCCGGCAGCCGCACCAGGCCGGAGCCCTGGATCTGCAGAAAGAAAGCATCGACCGGGTCCTTCAGGTACATGGCCTCGAGGCCGCGCCCCGACAGCGCGCCGCCGACGATGGCGCCGCGCGACGCGAACGGCACCAGCCGGTTGCCCTCGACCTTGCCGGCGATGCGCTCACCCTTGAGGCTGGGGCGAAAGGCGCCGAGGTCCACCATGACAAGTTCGGGCGGCGCCTTGTAGAGCGGGACATTATAGGTTTCGTCGCGAACCCGGCTGCCCGAAACGATGGGCGCGTAATAGCCGGTGAACAGGCCGTCCGCGCTATGGCCCACGCGCACCGAGAACGGCCTGAAGCGGTCCTCGAAGAAGCGGCGGGCGGCGACGGGATCGCCTGGGCGGACGCCGCCGGCATCTCGGCAATCGGCCTGCCAGTCGCCCACCGTGCCGGCAAAGCCGTCGCCGTCCATGGGCTTGTCGGCGGACTGCCTGAGCATGGCCGCGCAGGAACGCAGCAGCGCCTCGAGCGCGGCGGACTGGTCGTCACGCTCCCAGCCCGGGAGATCGGCATAGGCAACCGGCTTCAAGGACAGGGTCGGCGGCGGCTCCTCGCCCGGCTGAACCGGCACGGGCAGCGGCCGCGATATCAGCAGCCAGGCGCCTGCCGCCGTGAGCACGGCGAGGAAGAAAAGAACGAGGAGGAAAGGAGATCTGCTGTGCACCGCCGGCACGCCCCTAGAACATGATCGGTTCAGGCCGGTACGGCCTGAACGACAGATCATGTTCTGTATTATGGAAGCTGGAGCACAGTGAGCCGGTCAGGTGAGTCCACATGACTGGCTTACTTTGCTCCAGGGGCCCGGTCAGTCGTTGGACTGGGTGGCGACAAGCAGCCAGTTCGGATCGCGGGCCTTGACCTGG
>CAMBYA010000136.1 GCA_945872035.1 Rhizobium sp. Q54 | reverse complement strand
ACCATCGTCCCAGCCAGGACGAGGGCGAGGACCGGGCCAATGATGCAATTGGCCGCGCTGACCACATCGCCGCCGGACTCCATGCCGTGACCGCGCAGATAGCCCAGCATCGCGCCGCCTTCCGGGCCCAGCAGGTATACGGTTGAGCGAACCACGAGACCGACGACCACCAGGGATCCAAGCACCGTTTCGACCATCGACAGGCCGGATGGTTGGCGAGAGCGATCAGGCTGCGAGTTTGCTGTCCAGCAGGTGGCGATGACGGCGAGTAGCGGGGTTCCTAAGATTACATCCGACCCAGTCGGAAGCAGCCCGTGCCAGCCGAGGAAGAAGCCGGTGTAGATTTTCTCCAGCACGATAAGGGTGAGAGGGAACCAGCAACAGAGTGAAAGTACGAGCCAGCGCCGACAGAAGATCGCCAAGCCCGCCGCGATGATGGCAAGCGCGAACAGGCACTCGGTGGCATAGCCGCCGAAACTCAGCGGTGGAGGGGGATGGAAGTCGAAGAAGTCCTGAGGCGGGCCGTAGTTTATGCGACGGATGATCCGCCATATAGCGCTGAGCAGCGCCCACGTGCCCGCCGAGGCAAGGAGTGTACCAGCCGCGATATGCCAGTGCGCACGCATCCTGCGTGCGATAACGTCCGGCAAGATCCGGGAAAGAGCGTTGAGCTTCATAAATACACAAAAAAGAACAGGCCCAGGCGAGATGCCGAGGCCATGTTCAGCCTATCTCGAATAGCAGCTTACGAACAGCCGCTGGTTCCTCCACACGTGTTGCACTTCATGCAGGTGCCGTTGCGGACCAGGGTGAAATTGCCGCAGTCGCCGCAGGCGTCGCCTTCGTAGCCCTTCATGCGGGCTTCCTTGGCCAGCTCGACGGTCGCTGTCATGACGGCTTCGGCGCGGGTCAGCAGCAGGGCGTCGCCGGTCTGGCCGACGGCGATGTCGCTGGCGCGCTCGATCACCACCGAGCGGGCGACCGTTTCCTTCTTCGCGGTCATGCCGCCCTCGACCACCGTCAGCTTGTTGCGGACGTAGCCGGACGACGCGACCTCGCGGATCGCGGCGATGGTCTGCTGCGTGGTGGACGGCCGCTCGGCGGGGTCCTCGCCTTCGGTCTGGCCCTTGCCGAGCGCGTCGAAGCGGGTCTCGTGCGGCTCCACATGCGCCAGGTCGTAGCGGCTGAGGTAGGACACGGCCAGTTCGCGGAACACGTAGTCGAGCAGCGACGTCGCCATCTTGATGCTGTCGTTGCCCTCGACCAGGCCCGACGGCTCGAACCGGGTGAAGGTGAAGGCGTCGACATACTCCTCCAGCGGCACGCCATATTGCAGGCCGATGGAGATGGCGATGGCGAAGTTGTTCATCAGCGACCGGAAGGCGGCGCCTTCCTTGTGCATGTCGATGAAGATTTCGCCCAGCCGGCCGTCGTCGTACTCGCCGGTGCGCAGATACACCTTGTGGCCGCCGACGACGGCCTTCTGGGTATAGCCCTTGCGGCGGTGCGGCAGGCGGCCGCGGGCGGCGGGCGCGATCTTCTCGATGATGCGCTCGACGATGCGCTCGACCGCCGGGGCCGGGGCGGCCGCCACGGCGACCTCTTCGTCCTCCAGGTCCTCGTCGTCGAGCAGCGACGAGCTGAGCGGCTGGCTCAGCTTGGAGCCGTCGCGGTACAGCGCGTTGGCCTTCAGCGCGAGCCGCCACGACAGCTCGTAGGCGCTCAGGCAATCCTTCACCGTGGCGTTGCCCGCCATGTTGATGGTCTTGGAAATGGCGCCCGAGATAAACGGCTGGGCGGCGGCCATCATGCGGATGTGGCTGTCGACCGACAGGAAGCGCTTGCCGATTCGGCCGCAGGGATTGGCGCAGTCGAACACCGGCAGGTGCTCATCCTTCAGCCGCGGCGCGCCTTCCAGGGTCATGGCGCCGCAGACATGCAGGTTGGCCGCGTCGATGTCCGCCTTGCTGAAGCCCAGCTCGGCCAGCATGTCGAAGCCGAAATCGTCGAGCTGCTCGGCCGTGAAGCCCAGGCCGTGGCGGCAGAAGGCCTCGCCCAGGGTGAACTTGTTGAACGCGAACTTGATGTCGAAGGCGCTGGCCAGGTTCTCCTCGATGGCCTCGATCTCCTGCGGGCCGAAGCCCTTGGCCGCCAGCGTCTCGTGATTGACGCCGGGCGCGTCCTTCAGGCTGCCGTGGCCCACCGCGTAGTCGACGATCTCGACGATCTCGAACTCCTGGTAGCCCAGCTTGCGCAGCGCGGCGGGCACCATCTGGTTGATGATCTTGAAATAGCCGCCGCCGGCCAGCTTCTTGAACTTCACCAGCGCGAAATCGGGCTCGATGCCGGTTGTGTCGCAGTCCATCACCAGGCCGATGGTGCCGGTCGGCGCGATCACCGTCGCCTGGGCGTTGCGGTAGCCGTGCTTCTCGCCCAGCAACAGTGCCTCGTCCCACGCGTCGGCGGCGGCTTCGGCGAGCGCCGCATCCGGGCAACCCTGGATGTCGAGCGGCACCGGCGGCGTGTTCAGGCCCTCGTAACCCTTCGCCTCGCCCTTCGCGGCGCGGCGATGGTTGCGGATCACCCGCAGCATGTGCTCGCGGTTCGGCTCGTAGCCGGGGAAGGGGCCCAGCTCGGCGGCCATCTCGGCCGAAGTGGCATAGGACACGCCGGTCATCAGCGCGGTGATCGCACCGCACAGGGCGCGGCCCTCGGTGCTGTCATAGGACAGGCCCGACGCCATCAGCAGGCCGCCGATATTGGCGTAGCCCAGGCCCAGCGTGCGGTAGCGGTAGCTAAGCTCGGCGATCTCGCGGGATGGGAACTGGGCCATCAGCACCGAGATCTCCAGCACTACGGTCCACAGCCGCGTGGCGTGCTGGTAGCTCTCGACGTCGAAGTCGCCATTGGCCTTCAGGAAGGTCATCAGGTTCAGCGACGCCAGGTTGCAGGCCGTGTCATCGAGGAACATGTACTCGGAGCACGGATTGCTGGCGTTGATCTCGCCCGAGGCCTTGCAGGTGTGCCAGTCGTTGATGGTGGTGTGGAACTGCAGGCCCGGATCGGCACAGGCCCAGGCGGCGTTGCCGATGCTGTCCCACAGCTGGCGGGCCGGGATCGTCTCGGCGATCTTGCCGTCGGTGCGGCGGATCAGGTTCCAGTCGGAATCTCGCGCCACCGCCTGCATGAACTCATCGGTGACCCGCACCGAGTTGTTGGAGTTCTGGCCCGACACGGTCAGGTAGGCTTCCGAATCCCAGTCGGTGTCGTAGGTGCGGAAGTCGATGCTGGTGTAGCCCTGGCGCGCGAACTCGATCACCCGCTGGACATAGTTCTCGGGGATCATCGCCTTGCGGGCGCCGATGATCGCTTTCTTCAGGTCCTTGTTCTGCTTCGGATCGAACCTGGCGTCGACGGTCAGGTCGTCATGGGCGGCGCAGGCGGCGATGATCTGGTTGAGGTGCTTCTCGGCGAGGCGCGAGCCGGACACCAGCGCGGCGACCTTCTGCTCCTCGATCACCTTCCAGTTGATGAACTTCTCGACGTCGGGATGATCGACGTCGACCACGACCATCTTGGCCGCCCGGCGCGTCGTGCCGCCCGACTTGATGGCGCCGGCCGCACGGTCGCCGATCTTCAGGAAGCTCATCAGGCCCGACGAGGTGCCGCCGCCCGACAGGTTCTCGCCTTCGCCGCGGATGCGCGAGAAGTTGGTGCCGGTGCCGGAGCCGTATTTGAACAGGCGCGCCTCGCGCACCCAAAGGTCCATGATGCCGCCCTCGTTCACCAGGTCGTCGGCGATGCCCTGGATGAAGCAGGCATGCGGCTGCGGCCGCTCATAGGCGCTCTCGGAGCGCACCGCCTCGCCGGTGGCCGGGTCCACGTAGAAATGGCCCTGCGCCGGCCCATCGATGCCGTAGGCCCAGTGCAAGCCGGTGTTGAACCATTGCGGCGAGTTGGGCGCGCACATCTGCCTGGCCAGCATGAAGCACAGCTCGTCGCGGAATGCCTGCGCATCGGCGGCGCTGTCGAAATAGCCGCCCTTCCAGCCCCAGTAGGTCCATGCGCCGGCCAACCGGTCGAACACCTGCTTGGCGCTGGTCTCGCCTACATTGCCCGGATCGCCGGCCGGCTCGCGCCGCCACAGGAATTCGGGCACACCGTCCTCGGCGACAGGCGAGGCGGCCAGCGGCACGCCTTTCTTGCGGAAATACTTCTGGGCGATGATGTCGGTGGCGACCTGGCTCCATGCCTCGGGCACCTCGACGTCGTCCAGCCGGAAGACGATCGATCCGTTGGGATTACGGATTTCGCTGACGGCCTTGCGGAAGGCGATCCCGGCATAGGGCGACTGTCCTTCGGTCGTGTAGCGGCGTTCGACTCGCATGTACTTCCCCCTGAACCCTTAACTAGGCCTTGGAAATCGGAGAAGCCCGCCATTGTTGGCCATAGATGTAGTGTGGCGGGCGGGCTGGAAGCACAAAGGGTAGGGTCAGGGTTTTGACTGTATCAAGCGCGATTTTGCTACATTTCGGAAAAAATATCCTTGCAAACACCAAATGTTGTGGATTGCAACGATTTAGCCTGGCGCTTTCACCTGGAACCGCCCGGAAAACCGCCGATCCCCGAATCAAGGGAAAAAATTTGCGATGAATCACAATGAACTGACAAAAGTTTTTCACAAATCGCTACAACGCAAATCCATGTGCCAGGGGCGCAACGAGGCCGCCATCCCGGCGAAAACGCACGACGGGTGCCGCGAGCATCGGGGCTGGACGTCACCGGACGCGGGTGCCATATTCCGCCCGGCACGAAACAGCACGGAAAAGCCATGGGTATCCTGAGCTCTGTATTCACCTGGTGGAACGGCCAGACGGTCGGCACCTGGCTGCACACGGCGCTGCACGGCCAGGCCGTCGGCGACGACGACCAGGGCAACAAATATTACCAGGACAAGACCGGCAAGCGCCGCTGGGTGATTTACAACGGCGTCATCGAGGCGTCGCGGGTGCCGCCCGAGTGGCACCGCTGGCTGCACCACACCGCCGAACTGCCGCCGACAAAACAGCCGCCGCTGGTGAAACCTTGGGAGAAGGAACACGTTCCTAACCTTACGGGCACCGCGGGCGCCTACTTTCCGCCGGGTAGCCTGAACGCCCGGGGCGAGCGCGTGGCGGTGACCGGCGATTACGAGGCATGGCGTCCCGAATAGGCGCCCCCAACCAAGGCGACTCGATAACTCATGCGCGGCACTCTCGTTGAGACATTGATCGGCGCCGTCGTGCTGCTCGTCGCCGCATGGTTCCTGTATTTCGCCTATTCGCGAACCGAGCTCGGACCGGTCGGCGGCTACCACGTCAGCGCGACGTTCGACAAGGTCGGCGACCTGGCGAATGGCGCCGACGTAAAGATCAGCGGCATCAAGATCGGCACGGTCACTGCACAGACCCTGGACACCAAGACGTACCAGGCCGTGATCGAGATGAGTATCCAGTCCGACGTGGAACTGCCCGACGACACCACCGCCAAGGTCGCCTCCGCCGGCCTGCTCGGCGGCAGCTACGTCAACCTGGAGCCCGGTGGCTCCGAGGACCTGCTGAAGGACGGCGGACGGATCGGCTATACCCAGGGCGCCGTCGACCTGATGGGCTTGCTCGGCCGCTTCATCTACGGCTCCACCGACAGCGGCAAGGAAACGCCCAAGGCCGACGCGGCCGCGCCCGCGACGGAAACCGGGCCGTGACGACGGTCCGGGCGAGGGGACTGATCGCCGCGGGCCTGTTGTGCGGCGTGCTGGCAGGACCGGCGCTGGCCGAGGATCCCGACGAGGCCATGGCCGGCCTCGCACGCCGTGAGGCGGCCGCGCCCAAGGACCAGATCGTCACCCTGCGCGGCGTCGACAAGATCACGGCGCGGGTGACCGATATCCGGGCGCCGATGAACAAGCCGCTGCGCTTCGGGTCGCTGGAGATCACGCCGCGCACTTGCTCGAAGCGGCCACCGGAAGAGACGCCCGAAGTGAACGCGTTCCTCGAAATCTCCGACATCAAGCCGGACGGTGAAAAGAAGAAGCTGTTCAGCGGCTGGATGTTCGCCTCCAGTCCGGCGATCTCGGCGCTGGAGCACCCCGTCTATGACGTCTGGGTGATCGACTGCAACGCCATCGCGCCGGGAATGTGAACCGGCAGCGTCAGGAACTTTCCCTGGATCGACAGTGCCTGTCCGAGCAGCCGGTGATAGACCGTGCGCGGCACCTCGATGGCGCCGAATCCCGACAGATGCGTGGTGACGAACTGGGTGTCGAGCAGGGTGTAGCCGCCGGCGATCATGCGCCCTACCAGGTGGACAAGGGCTACCTTGCTGGCGTCCCGTTCGCGCGAGAACATGCTTTCGCCGAAGAACGCACCGCCCAGCGACACGCCGTATAGCCCACCGACCAGCCTGCCGCCGCGCCAGCATTCCACCGAATGCGCCGCGCCGCGCTCATGGAGGTCGACGAACAGGCGCAAGATCTCCTCGTTGATCCACGTCGAGGGCCGCTCCGGAGTCGGCTCGGCGCAACCCCGGACAACGTCCTGGAACGCCCGGTTGACCCAGACGTCGAAATGGTCCGAGCGGACCGTGCGCGCGAGTCTCTTGGGGATGTGGAAGCTGCGGAGCGGCAGGACGCCGCGCCGCTCCGGATCGACCCAGAACAGGGTAG
>CAMBYA010000135.1 GCA_945872035.1 Rhizobium sp. Q54 | reverse complement strand
GCATGAGAGCCGGCTGGGCGAGTTCCTGTGGCAGCTGAAGGGGCCGGCGCGCGGCGCCTGGCAGATGGAGCCCGCCACGCTGGACGACCATTATCGCTGGATGCAGGCGAAGCGGACCGACCTGCTGCAGGCGGTGGAAGGGCTGCGGCCGGCGGCGCTGCGGCGCGAGGACGCGCTGGTGGGGAACATTCCCTATGCCTGCGCCATGGCGCGGGTGCACTACTTCCGGCGGCCGGGCCCGATCCCCGACACGCTCGACGGCATGGCGGCGCTGGCCAAGAAGGTGTTCAACACCGAGCTGGGCAAGGCAACGCCGGAAGCGTACCGGAGGGCCTATCTGGAGTTCTACGGGTGAGCGGGGAAGGGATGGCTCCTGCGAACACGCGGAATACAAGCGGCACATGGCGGGTGCGGCGGCGGATCATCCACGCGACGTTGCTGTTCTGCGCCGGGCAGATCGCCTACCTGACTTTCTGGGGCGCCGACACCCGGCTGAACGAGACGCTGGCGGTTGGCGCCTATGCGCTCGTCGGTTCGGTGATCGGGGCTTACGTGTTCGGCGCGGCTTGGGAAGATATCAGCCTGCGGCGCAGCGAGGCCTATGGCAGGGGATACGACGCGTCGCACTAGGCCGCACGTAGCGCCTCAAAAATTCCAAAACAACCAAGAGGTTATCTGATGTGGCTCACCTTGGTGCGCTGGATCGGCGCGCATCGGATTCTGCTGGCCGCGCTGGCGGCCGGGCTGCTGCTGGGCGGTCTTGCCTGGGGGATCTGGGCGATCCGCCGGGACGGATACGAGACCGGCAAGGCCGAGGTGCAGGCGCGCTGGGACGATGCCGTGCGTGAGGCGGACAAGACGGCGCGGGCGCAGGAGCAGCTGGTGCAGCGCGCCGTCGATGCCATCGGCACGCGGCTGAGCGCCGATCTTTCGCGGCTGCGGATCGAACACAGGACCATCAACAGGAGGATCGTCGATGAGGTTCATAGCGTGCCTGTTTACGGCGAGTGCCGTCTTACTGAGCGGGTGTGGCGCGACCTCAACGCATTGCGCGCGGCCACTGGTGCCGGCGTTGCCGCCGGAAGCGGCACGGCCGTGCCCGCCATTGCCGCCGATCGTTGATCCGTCCATGGGGGCGCTGGCCATCGCCGACGGCGAGGCGGTGGCGGCCTATGCGGAATGCCAGCGACGGCACGCCGCCGCGGTGGCGGCCCATGAGGCTTCGAGAGCAATCATCAACGGAGAAAAGCGGTGATTGAAAAGTCACTTAAGTGGTGCGACTTCAAGTATGTGGCGAAGTTCTCGGAGGTCTGGACGGCGCTGGCGGTGATGGCCGCGGCGGCGTTCCTGCTGGGGCTGGCCGCGGCATAAAGCAGGGCGTTCCCCTTGACTCCAGTCGCAGCGCGGATTAGAACAAAAAGAGAACAAAATGATGTGACCAGCGATGCCAGGGACCATGAACAGCAGTGCCGTGGCGGTGTTGCGCGACCGCATTCGCCGGATCGAGGGAGTCGGCCAGGCGGCCGGGCATCCGGTGCTGCCGCTCGGCATGACGCCCATCGACCGGGCGCTGCCTGAAGGCGGGCTGCCGCTGGCCGGCGTGCACGAAGTGCGCGGCGACGGGGCGGCGACCGGGTTCTGCGCGGCGTTGCTCGCGCGGCTCCAGGACATGGATGGCAGGCCGGTGCTGTGGCTGGAGCGGGGTAACGATCTCTACATGCCGGGGCTGACGCGGTTCGGGCTGAAGCCGGGCGCGGTGCTGACCGTCTCGGGGATCAGCCGTGACACGGACATGCTGTGGGCCATCGAGGAGGCGCTGAACTGCGGCGCGCTGTCGGCGGTGGTGGGCGAGATCCGCGCCGCCGACTTCACCGCCAGCCGCCGGTTGCAGCTGGCGGCGGAGATGGGCGGGGTGACCTGCCTGCTGCTGGGCGAGACCGCACGCGGCGGCGCGGCGACGGCGTTGAGCCGTTGGCAGGTGACCTCCATGCCCAGCCTGCCGGACGGTGCCGGCGTGGGCTGGCCGTGCTGGCGGGTGGAACTGGTCCGGTGCCGGGGTGGACGTCCGGCGGCGTGGACGGTGGTCTGGAGTCCGAAAGGCTGGACGGCGATCACCGAGGCGGGGGAGGTAGAGATCCTTCCGGATGACATCAGGATTGCCGGGTAAGGACATGAAGAAAGGCCATAAAAAGAGGATCATGAATGTCTGGTTTCCGTGGCTGGTCAGCGAACGGCTGGTGCGGCGGGAGCCGGAGCTGGCCAAGCAGGTGCTGGCGGCCATCGAGGAACGGCGCGGGCGGCTGGTGCTGGCGGCGGTCAACCGCCGGGCCCTGCATGGCGGCCTGAAGACCGGCATGGTGCTGGCGGATGCGCGGGCGGTGCAGCCGACCTTGCAGACCCGGTTCGTCAACGCGGCGGCCGACCGCGCGGCCTTGGTAAGGCTCGCCAACTGGGCGACCCGCTACACGCCCTGGGCGGGGCTGGCCGAGGGCGACAGCCTGTTTCTCGATATTTCCGGCTGCGCGCACCTGTTCGGCGGCGAGGAAGCGCTGGCGGCGGACCTGACGGCGCGGCTGAAGGGCTTCGGCCTGACACCGCTGACGGCGATCGCCGATACGCCGGGCGCCGCCTGGGCGGCGTGCAGGGCGCGGCAGCGGGAGGCGACCATCCTGCAGCCGTTCGACAGCCTGACCGACGCCATGACGGCGCTGAAGGAATTCCCGCTGCCGACCCTGAGGCTGTCGGGCGATACGCTCGACAGCCTGACCTCGTTCGGGCTGCGGACGATTGGGGCGCTGTATCCGCTGGAGCGGCGGGCGCTGGCCGAGCGGTTCGCGGCCGAGCCCGTGCGGCGGCTTGACCAGGCGCTGGGGGTCGTGGACGAGCCGATCTCGCCGATTGCGCCGGTGCCGGCGCATGAGGCGCGGGTCGCCTGCCTGGAGCCGCTGATCACGCGGGAGGGCATCGAGACCGGCCTGAGGACGCTGCTGGACCAGCTTTGCCGCAGCCTGACCCAGTCGGGGGAGGGCGCGCGGCAGCTGACGCTGGCCTGCCACCGGGTGGATGGCACGACGGCGCGCATCCGGGTCGGCACCAGCCGGCCATCACGCTGGGTGGAGCCGCTGTTCCGGCTGTTTGCCGAGAAACTGGATGAAGTCGATCCGGGGTTCGGGATCGAGGTCGTAGCCGTCTCGGCGACCCGCGTGGAGGCGCTGAAGCCGGCACAGGAAAACTGGCAGGTGAAGGGCGGCGGCGGCGCAGGGCTCGCCGAGCTGGTCGACCGGCTTGGCAATCGCTTCGGCTTCGGCCGTATCGCCCGGCCCGCGCCGCGCCAGAGCTGGCTGCCGGAGCGGGCGGTGGAGGATGCCGCGCCGTTCGCCGAAGCGTCGGGAGAATGGCCGGCGGGACGGGAACGGCCGCTGCGGCTGCTGACGGTACCCGAGCCGGTGGAGGCCATGGCGCTGGTGCCCGACGATCCGCCCATGCAGTTCACCCGGCACGGCAAGTCGTACCGGGTCAAGGCGGCCGACGGACCGGAGCGGCTGGAAGGCGAGTGGTGGCTGAAGGATGAGTCGCCCCGCGACTATTACCAGATCGAGGACGATGAGGGGCGCCGCTACTGGCTGTACCGCCAGGGACTTTATGGCGGGGGTGAAAAGCCGCGCTGGTTCCTGCACGGGGTGTTTGCGTGACGGCGTATGCCGAATTTCAGATCACCAGTAATTTCAGCTTCTTGCGCGGTGGTTCTCATCCTGAGGAACTGGTGCAGCAGGCGATCCTCCTCGGCATGGCGGGAGTATCCATCGCCGACCGGAACACGCTCGCCGGGGTCGTGCGGGCGCATCGCGCCGCCCGGGAAATCTGCGAGGAAACCGGCGCAAGGATCCAGCTGGCGGTGGGGGCGCGCCTCGACCTGACGGACGCACCAAGCGTGCTGTGCTATCCGCGCAACCGGACGGGCTATGCGCGGCTGTCGCGGCTGATCACCAAGGGCCGGCGGGCGGCGCCGAAAGGCGAATGCCGGCTGACCCGGCTGGATGTCTGCGAGACCGCCGAGGACAATCTGTTTATCGCCATTCCGCCGGTGGTGCTGGACGAGGCCTATGAAGCCGAGTTGAAAGCCTGGCGCGACGGCCTGAACGCGCCGCTCTATCTGGCGGCAACCCATTACTACCGGGGCGACGACGCCAAGCGGCTGGAGCGGCTGGCCGCGCTGGCGGCGAAGATGCGTACGCCGATGCTGGCAACGGGCGATGTCCACTATCACCATTCAGCAAGACGCCGGCTGCAGGACGTTCTGACCTGCATCAGGGAGAAGTGCACCATCACCGCGGCAGGTTGGCGGTTGGCGGCCAACGCCGAACGGCACCTGAAGCCGCCCAGGGAGATGGCGCGGCTGTTCCGCCAGCATCCGGAGGCGATCCGGCGCACCATGGAGGTGCTGGAGCAGTGCCGGTTCTCGCTCGACGAACTGCGCTACGAGTATCCAGACGAGATCACAGAAGAAGGCCGCAACCCTCAGGAAGAACTGGAGTTTCTTTCCTGGAAAGGTGCGCGGTGGCGGTATCCCGGCGGCATTCCTGACAAGGTCCGAGACAGCATCAAAAACGAGTTGAAGCTGATCGCTTTCAAGGACTACGCGCCGTACTTCCTGACCGTGAACGACATCGTGCGGTTCGCGCGCACCCGGGATCCGCCGATCCTGTGCCAGGGCCGCGGATCGGCCGCCAACTCCACCGTCTGCTATTGCCTGGGCATCACCTCGGTCAATCCGGTCGAAGTGGATTTGCTGTTCGAGCGCTTCGTGTCGGCGGACCGCAACGAGCCGCCGGACATCGACGTCGATTTCGAGCACGAGCGACGCGAAGAGGTGATGCAGTACATCTTCGAGAAGTACGGCCGCGAGCGGGCGGGCATCGTCGCCACGGTGATCTGCTATCGCAGCAAGGGCGCGATCCGCGACGTGGCCAAGGCCATGGGGCTGAGCACGGACCTGATCGACAGGCTGTCGCGCACCATCACCTGGTGGTCGGGGCCGCTGGACGAGGACCGGGCGCGGGAGGAAGGGCTTGATCCCGCCGACAAGACGCTGATGCTGGCGCTGGAGCTGGCGAGCGAACTGCGCAACTTTCCCCGGCACCTGTCGCAGCACACCGGTGGCTTCGTGATCTCGCGGGGGCCGCTGTGCGAGGTGGTGCCGATCGAGAACGCGGCCATGAAGGACCGCACGGTCATCGAATGGAACAAGGACGATTTGGATTTCCTGGGGCTGATCAAGGTCGACGTGCTGGCGCTCGGCATGCTGACGGCAATCCGCAAGACGTTCGACTTCATTCGCAATACCTACGGACAAGCCCTTGAACTGGCGTCGATTCCTCAAGGAGATGAAGCCGTCTACGGGATGATCCAGAAGGCCGACACGGTCGGTGTCTTCCAGATCGAGAGCCGGGCGCAGATGGCCATGCTGCCCAGGCTGAAGCCGGCCTGCTATTACGACCTGGTGATCGAGGTGGCGATCGTCCGGCCGGGACCGATCCAGGGCGACATGGTGCATCCCTATCTGCGGCGGCGGAAGGGGCTGGAGCCGGTGGAGTTCCCCAAGCCGGAACTGGAAGAGGTGCTGAGGCGCACCCTGGGCGTGCCGCTGTTCCAGGAACAGGCGATGAAGATCGCCATCGTCGCCGCCGGGTTCAGTCCGTCGCGGGCCGACAGGCTGCGGCGGGCGATGGCGACGTTCCGGCATCTGGGCACCATCAACGAGTTTCGCGACGAGTTCATCGACGGCATGGTGGCGCGGGGATATGAGGACGACTTCGCGAAACGCTGCTTCAGCCAGATCGAGGGGTTTGGCGATTACGGCTTTCCCGAAAGCCACGCGGCCAGCTTCGCGCTGCTGGCCTATGTGTCGTCGTGGCTGAAATACCATTATCCCGAAGCGTTCACGGCGGGGCTGCTGAATTCCTATCCGATGGGGTTCTATGCGCCGGCGCAGCTGGTGCGGGATCTGCGCGAGCATGATGGCAAGGTCAGGCCGGCCGACGTGAACCTGTCCGACTGGGATTGCACGCTGGAGCCGACGGACCGCCCGCGTCCGGCGCTTCGGCTGGGACTGCGGCAGATCAAGGGGCTGGCCAAAGCCGAGGCGGAGAAGCTGGTGGCGTGCCGGGGCAGCGGTTACCGGTCGCCGCTCGACCTGTGGCAGAAGGCCGGATTGCAGCCCCGGACGCTGGTGCGGCTCGCCGAGGCGGATGCGTTCCAGTCGCTGGGGCTGGACCGCCGGCAGGCCGCGTGGGCGGTGAAGCGGTTGACCGAAGCCAGACCGCTGCCGCTGTTCGAGGCGCTGGATTACGGCGCGAAGGTCGAGAAGGAACGGCATCTGCCGGGAATGGGACCGGGCGAGCATGTGATTGCCGATTACCAGACCACCCGGCTTTCCCTGAAGCAGCATCCGGTGGCGCTATTGCGCGACCGTCTGACCCGGGCCGGCGCGCGGCCGACGCGCGACCTGCTGACGGCGCGCAACGGCAGCAGGATCGTGGTGGCGGGCGTGGTGCTGGCGCGCCAGCGTCCCGGCACGGCCAAGGACGTGATGTTCATCACCCTTGAGGATGAGACGGGAGTCGCCAATCTCGTCGTCTTTCCAAGTGTTTATGAGAAAAATCGCAGAAGCACTCTTGCCGCGCGGTTGATGGCGTGCAAGGGCA
>CAMBYA010000134.1 GCA_945872035.1 Rhizobium sp. Q54 | reverse complement strand
GAGATGTCCTCGCTGGTCGGCATGCGCAGGCTGGTCGAGATCATGCCGCCGCGCGAGGCTTCCGGCAGCAGCGTCAGGGCGTCCTCTGGCGTGCCGCGCAGCAGGTTGACCCGCAGGTCGAGCGAGGCCCTGCCCGCCAGCGCCGCCATCTCCGGCTCGAGCCGGTCGCCGAAGCGGCCGCGCAGCGACGGCTCCAGCCAGGCGGGAAAATTCAGTCTCGCCCTAGCCGGTGAACTTGAGAGGTCGGCGGCAAGCGCTTGTTGAAGCTTCGACATTTCCTGTTCATCGATGGGCGCGGGCGCGTGCGGATCACCCTCGAATTCGCCGTTCATCGCGGACAGGTCGGCGCCGGACAGCGCCACCTGGGCCAGCACCGTAAGCCGCGCGCCGCCGGTCTCGTCGCCGAGCCGCCAGTTCAGCTCGCCGCGCCGGCGCAGCACCGCGTAGAGCAGGTCGCCGACGGCGCGCCTGTCCTTCGATCCGGCATAGCGGCGCTGGCGGAAATAGTCGCGCAGGATGGTATCGGCGGCCGCGCCGCCTTCACGGGTGGAATTGTCGACCGCCGCAACCAGGTCGATCGCAGCCTGGATGCGGGCGCCTTCCCTCATCTCAGGTCAGGAGCCCGGATAGTTGGGGGATTCGCGGGTGATCACCACGTCGTGGACATGGCTCTCGCGCAGGCCCGCATTGGTAATGCGCACGAACTGCGCCCGCTCCTGCAGGTCCGGCACGGTGGCCGCGCCGGTGTAACCCATGGCGGCGCGCAGGCCGCCGACGAGCTGGTGCACCACGCTGCCGGTCGGACCCTTGAAAGGCACTTGCCCTTCAACACCTTCCGGGACGAGCTTCATAGTATCCTTTACTTCTTCCTGGAAGTACCGGTCGGCCGAGCCGCGGGCCATGGCACCCACCGAGCCCATGCCGCGATAGGCCTTGTAGGAACGGCCCTGGTACAGGAAAACTTCACCGGGCGCTTCTTCGGTGCCTGCCAGCAACGAGCCGACCATGACGCAGTTGGCGCCGGCGGCGATCGCCTTGGCCACGTCACCCGAGGTCTTGATGCCGCCGTCGGCGATCACCGGGATGCCGGCCTTGCGGGCGACGCTGACCACGTCCATCACCGCGGTCAGCTGCGGCACGCCGATGCCGGCGACGATGCGGGTGGTGCAGATCGAGCCCGGGCCGATGCCGACCTTGACCGCGTCGGCGCCCGCGTCCATCAGCGCCCTGGCCGCGTCCGCCGTGGCGATGTTGCCGGCGATCACCTCGACATTGCCGTTCTTCTTCAGCCGCTCGACGGTATCGATCACCCGGCTGGAATGACCGTGCGCCGTATCGACCACGATCACATCGACCTCGGCGTCGACCAGCGCGGCCGCACGGTCCAGGCCCTCATTGCCGACGGTAATCGCCGCACCGACGCGCAGGCGGCCCTTGGCGTCCTTCGAGGCGTTGGGGTGAAGCTGGGCCTTCTCGATGTCCTTCACCGTGATCAGGCCGATGCAGCGATAGGCGTCGTCGACCACCAGCAGCTTCTCGATGCGGTGCTGGTGCAGCAGCTTCTGCGCATCGTGGGTGTCGACGTTGTCCTTCACCGTGATGACCTGCTGGGTCATCAGATCGCTGACCGGCTGTGCCTGGTTGGTGGCGAAACGAACGTCGCGATTTGTAAGAATTCCGACCAGCTTGCCGCCCTTTTCGACGACGGGAATGCCGGAAATGCGGTGGCGCTTCATCAGTTCCAGCGCATGGGACAGAGGCTGGTGCGGCTCAATGGTGACCGGGTTGACGACCATGCCGGATTCGAACTTCTTCACCTGCCGAACTTCCTCGGCCTGCTGCGCCGGGGTCATGTTGCGGTGAAGCACGCCCATGCCGCCGGCCTGGGCCATGGCGATGGCGAGCCGGCTTTCGGTGACGGTGTCCATGGCCGCCGACAGCAGTGGGATACCGAGTTCGATGGATTGGGTGAGACGGGTCCGGGTGTCGACCTGGCCGGGCATGACGCTCGATTCACGGGGCACAAGAAGGACGTCGTCGAAAGTCAGTGCCTCGCGAATGTCCATCGGGCCTCCTAGAGCAAAAGCCGGTCAGGTACCTGGCCGGCGTATTTTGCTCTAGATTCGTAAAATTAGAGCATGACTCGCCGCTCAGGTCGGCTCGACCTGAGCGGGTCATGCTCGGGGTCGCCTGCGCCGAAGTGGCGCGGAATATGACACCGGGAGGGCTCAGGTACAAGACCTAGATCATCCCACCTTCAGCGGCTTCGCTGAAGGTGAAAAGATGATCTATTTCAACGTGCTAAAGCAGCTTTCCGCGCTCAACCGAATGCGGGCTGCTTTGGCATCAGGGTTCCTTGAGGCCCTTGAAGCCGGTCGCGACCACATACGCTTCGGCGGAATCCTGCCGACTGGCCTTGGGCTTTGCATGGCGCACGGACCTGAAATGCCGCTGCATCATGGCGAGCAATTCGTTCTCGGTGCCGCCCTTCAGCACCTTGGCGACGAAGCTGCCGCCAGGGGCGAGCACGTTCACCGCGAACTCGATGGCCGCCTCGCACAGCGCCATGATCTTCAGGTGGTCGGTGGGGCGATGCCCTGAGGCCGAAGCCGCCATGTCGCTCATCACGAGGTCGACCGGCCCGCCGGCCATGGCGATCAGCCGGTCGGGCGCATCCGGGTCGAGGAAATCCATCTGGGTGATCTCGACCCCCGGAATGGGATCGAACACGTTGATGTCGATGGCGATGATGCGGCCCGATGGACCGGCCTTCTTGACCGCCACCTGGCTCCAGCCGCCGGGCGCCGCGCCCAGATCGATGATCCGCGCGCCCTTTTTCAGCAGATGGTACTTCTCGTCCATCTCGATCAGCTTGTAGGCGGCGCGGGATCGGTAGCCTTCGCGGCGGGCGGCGGCCACGTAGGGATCGTTGAGCTGGCGCTGCAGCCACAGTGTCGACGATATGGTTCGGCCAGACGCGGTCTTCACCCGCACGCTCAGTTCCCGCTCTCCGGGTCCCTTGGTCACGGCTTTTCCCGGGGCGCTCGGGCGCGAGACCCTAGGCGGACGCGGCGCCATGCCCGTTCCGGCGTTGTTCGGTATCGGCGTCAATCATCAGGTCGAGCAGCAGGCCCTCGCGCAGGCCGCGGTCGGCGACGCGCAGCCTGGCGCACGGCCACATGTTGGCGATCGCCTCGTAGATGGCGCAGCCGGCGACGACCAGGTCGGCGCGGTCGCGGCCGACGCAGGGCTCAGCCATGCGCTCCTCGTAGCTCATGCCGCTCAGGCGGCGGGAAATATCGTGGATGTGCTCGCGCTCGATCCACATGCCGTCGACCCGGCTGCGGTCATAGCGCTTCAGGCCCAGATGGATGCCGGCGATGGTGGTGACCGTGCCCGAGGTTCCGATCATCTGCACCTGGTGGCCGGCGACCCGGTCGCGCAGGCGGTGGGCGTCCTCAAAGGGCCGCAGCAGCGCTTCGACGTGCTCGACCATCTCACGGTACCGGTCGGCGGTGACCTCGTGGCCGCCGAACGTCTCCGCCAAGGTCACGACGCCGCAGGGCAGCGAGGTCCAGGCGCGGATGTCGCAGGCCTTGTCGGGCGTGGCGGCGACCCAGATCAGCTCGGTACTGCCGCCGCCGATGTCGAACACGAAGGCGAATTCGGACCCGTCGTCGAACAGCGAGATACAGCCGGACACGGCAAGCCTCGCCTCTTCCTCCGGCGTGATGACATGCAGCTTCAGGCCGGTCTCGCGGCGCACCTTGTCGAGGAATTCCTCGTGGTTGCTGGCGGCGCGGCAGGCCGCGGTCGCCACGTGGCGCTGTCGGGTGACGCCGCGGCGCTCGATCTTGTCGGCGCAGATCTTCAGCGCCTCGATGGTCCTGTCCATGGCCTCGGGCGACAGGGCACCCTTGTTGGCGACCCCCTCGCCCAGCCGGACGATGCGCGAAAACGAATCGATGACGCGGAATCCGGCGCCCGTCGGCTTGGCGATCAGCAGCCGGCAGTTGTTGGTGCCCAGGTCCACGGCGGCATAGGTATGCCCCCAACGGCCCGCGCCCTGCCCGCTTCCGGGCCTGGCTTCGATATGGTCGGCCGCGTGACTCACCTGACTTTTGGGCTCCGGTTCAAAGACTTGGGAATTCACACCAATGTAACGCGGTTTGCCGGGCGCGCAAGGCCGCGCCGGAATGGTCTGCCGCGCGTCCCGTAGGACAGGGTTTTCGAGCGCGCTCGATACCCTGGCCGGCGCGATGGCCGGAACGCCGGTTTCCCCCTGCGAAAACACCGCTCAGGGCGTTGACAGGATGCGCCTGTCTCCCTATGTTCCGCCCGCCTTCGTTGGGGGATCGTCTAACGGTAGGACAGCGGACTCTGACTCCGCCAGTCTAGGTTCGAATCCTAGTCCCCCAGCCAACATCTCCGACACCATCGCGCGCCTTTGCTACCGGGTTCACCCGTGCATCCAATTGTGCGACTTTCACGCTATTGGGCCAGGCAACCGGGCAACGCTCTCCAGATGCAGACTCGAAAGATCCCGAAGATCGTCACTTCGGTGAATGCGCCCTATATGCGCCTGCTGCGATTGTGGTTGGCCCAGTCGGCGCCGCACCTGCGCGGCGATCTGGAGGTTGGCTGCATGGACGATGCCTCGGTCGAGCAGTGCCGCGGCCTCGACCGTGTCGCGCCTGCTGCGCTGCCGCAGCTGGCAATCTCGCAGGATAGCCGGCATTCCCTGCTGGTGCGCCATCTGGCGTTCTTTCGGAGCTTCCTCGACGCCGGTCACGATATCCTCCATACGGACATCGACGCCTTCTGGCAGCGCTCGCCCTGGCCGCTGCTCGACGCGCACGCCGACGACATCATCTGCTCGATCGAATACGGCATTCCCCGCGACCTTGCCTCCAGGTGGGGCTTCGTCCTCTGTACCGGGTTCTACCTTGCCCGCTCCACGCCCGCGACCCGCGCCTTCTTCGCGCGATGGCAGGAACGTCTCGAATACCACAGCCGCGAGCAGGTCGCGTTCAACCAGTTACTGGCAAGCCTGAACCCGGTCTGGGAACCGGTTGAGGTCGGCGGGCTGCAGGGTCACCGCTGCCGTGTCCAGATCGAGGGACACCGATTTTCGGTCCTGGCTGTGCCGTATCAAGCGATTTCGCGCGACCTGCCTTGCATGTCTCCGGATGCGGCTGTTTGCCATCCCTATTTCGAACGGCCGTTCTTCACCAGCCATGTCGAATTGCTGGAATACACCGTGCGGGAGACCGGATCGGTCAACGGTTACAGCGTTTCGCCGGAAGAAATGAGCGGAATGGAGAGACTGGCGCCTCGCGATGCGGCTTCGCTGAGGGCGTTACGCTGGCGCCTCGCCGCCAGTCCCGCCAGTGGACCCAACTGGACGCATCTCGGTCGCCTGCAGCTTCGCATGGACGACCGGCCCGGCGCCGCCGCATCCTTCGAGCAGGCGCTGGTCCGTGGGGTCGCAGATGCCAATACGCAGCTCGCCCTTGCCCTGGGCCTGAAGGAGCTCGGCGACTCGGTAAGGGCGCGCGAGGTGCTGCGGCAGGTTGCCGCGCATGACCGGCTGGAGGCGTTGATCAGCCGCACCGCCGCAATGGCGCTTGTCTCGCTCGGTTCGGTTTGGGACGGACTCGGCCTTGGGCTGCGCTCGATACGCCGGGCAGGCGTGCGCGAGACAGCGCGGCTCGTGCCGCTCATGATCCGCAACAAGCTGCGGGGCTCGCTCTAGCCGGCCGCCAGCCAGACGAAGCGCGCCGCGAACAGGGCGGCCAGCAGGATCATCAGCCAATCGCCGCGCCCCGCCTGCCCTCTCACCAGCTTCAGCGCCACATAGGCGATAACGCCGAAGGCGATGCCGTTGGAGATCGAAAACGTCAGCGGAATGCCCACGAGAACAAGAAACGCGGGGATCGCCGTCATCGGGCCGTCCCAATCGACCCTGGCGAGCGGCGCCATCATCATGGCGCCCACCAGGATCAGCGCGGGCGCCGTCGCCGCGGCGGGAATCGCCTGGGCATAGGGCGCGGCGAACAGGGCTGCGAGGAACAGCAGGCCGACGACCACCGCCGTCAGCCCGGTCCGCCCGCCGGCAGACACGCCCGACGCACTTTCGATGTAGTTCACCACCGGGCTTGTGCCGGCCACGGCGCCGGCCATGCTGGCCGCCGAGTCGGCGAACAGCATGCGCCTGAGGCGCGGGATGCGGCCGTCGGGCGTCATCAGCCCGGCGCGCTGGGTGACGGCGACCAGCGTGCCGACATTGTCGAACAGGTCGACGAACAGGAAGATGAAGACGATCTCGACAAGTGCGATGCCGGCGCCCTGCCCGCCCAGGCCCAGCGCCGCGGGAATGTCCAGGCGGAAGGCTGTGGAGGTCAGCGCCGCGACGCTGTAGTCGACTGGCTTCATCGTGACCTGGCCCAGCGCCCACGCCAGCGCGGTGGTCGCCAGGATGCCGATCAGGATGGCGGCGCGCACCCGCCACACCAGCAGCGCGCCGGTCAGCGCAAGCCCGAACACGGCAAGACCGGCCGAGGGCGTGGCCAGGTCGCCCAGCGCCACGGTGGTCACGGGATTGGCGACGACGATCCCCGCGCCGTGCAGGCCGATGAACGCGATGAACAGGCCGATGCCGGCGGCAATGGCCGCGTAGAGCGACTGGGGGATGGCGGCGATGATCAGCTGCCTGAGTCCGG
>CAMBYA010000133.1 GCA_945872035.1 Rhizobium sp. Q54 | reverse complement strand
CAGGATCTCCAGCTTTTCCGCCGCCAGCTCCTGCGCCTGATCGTGCGTCAGCGACCCGCCCTGCACGAGCGCGCGGTAGCCGTCGAGCGGGCTGGCGAACCGGAGTGTTGCGGGGACTTGCGGCTTCATCGAGTCCTGAAAGGGAAACGGCGGCTTCTGAAAGCCGCCGTTTGCTATCTATAGTCGTGCCCCGGCGGGTGCAACCGCCGATGGCAAAGTTTACGCCCGCCGCTCGACCATGAGCTTCTTGATCTCGGCGATCGCCTTGGCCGGGTTCAGGCCCTTCGGGCAGGCGTGGGCGCAGTTCATGATGGTGTGGCAGCGGTAGAGCCGGAAGGGATCCTCGAGGTTGTCGAGGCGCTCGCCGGTGTGCTCGTCGCGGCTGTCGGCGATCCAGCGATAGGCCTGCAGCAGGATGGCCGGGCCCAGATAGCGGTCCTGGTTCCACCAGTAGGACGGACACGACGTGGAGCAGCAGGCGCACAGGATGCATTCGTAGAGGCCGTCCATCTTGCGGCGGTCGTCCTCGGTCTGCAGCCGCTCGCGGTCCGGCGCCGGGCTCTCGGTCTTCAGCCACGGCTCGATCGAGGCGTACTGGGCATAGAAGTTGGTCAGGTCGGGCACCAGGTCCTTGACCACTTCCATGTGCGGCAGCGGCGTGATCTTCACGTCGCCCTTCACCTCGTCCATGCCGGTGGTGCAGGCGAGGCCGTTCTTGCCGTTGATGTTCATGGCGCACGACCCGCAGATGCCCTCGCGGCACGAACGCCGGAAGGTCAGGGTCGAGTCCATCTCGTTCTTGATCTTGATCAGGGCGTCCAGGACCATGGGACCGCACTTGTCGAGATCGACGTCGTAGGTGTCCATGCGCGGGTTCTGGCCGTCGTCCGGATTCCAGCGGTAGACCTGGAACTTGCGGACCCGCTTGGCGCCTTCCGGCGCCTTGTAGGACTTGCCTTTGCCGACCTTGGAGTTCTTCGGCAGGGTGAATTCGACCATCCCCGTCTATCCTTATCCTGAGCCTTAGTAGACGCGAGCCTTGGGCTCGATATAGCTCACGTCGTCGGTGAGCGTGTAGGTGTGCACCGGGCGGTAGTCGATGGTGACGTTGCCGGCGTCATCGAGCCACGACAGGGTGTGCTTCATCCAGTTGGCGTCGTCGCGGTCGGGGAAGTCCTCGCGGGCATGGGCGCCGCGGCTTTCCTTGCGGTTCTCGGCCGAATACATGGTCACCATGGCCTGGCGGATCAGGTTGTCGAGCTCGATGGTCTCGATCAGGTCGCTGTTCCAGACCAGCGAACGGTCGGTGACGCGGATGTCGGCCATCTGGTCCCAAACCTGCTTGATCAGTTCCTTGCCCTCGACCAGCACCTCGCCGGTGCGGAACACCGCGCAGTTGTTCTGCATCGTGCGCTGCATGTTGGCGCGAATCTGCGCCGTCGGCGTGCCGCCCTTGGCGTTGCGGTAGTGGTCGAGCAGCGCGATCGAGTTGTCGCCCGCGTCCTTGCCCAGGTCCTTGTGCTTGCTGCCCGGCTTGATGATCTCGCCGGCGCGGTGCGCGGCGGCGCGGCCGAACACCACCAGATCGATCAGCGAGTTGGAGCCCAGCCGGTTGGCGCCGTGCACCGACACGCAGGCGGCCTCGCCCACGGCCATCAGGCCCGGCACGACCGTGTCCGGCTCGCCGTTCTTCAGGGTCACGACCTCGCCGTGATAGTTGGTCTGCAGGCCGCCCATGTTGTAGTGCACGGTCGGCAGCACCGGGATCGGCTCCTTGGTCACGTCGACGCCCGAGAAGATGCGGGCGGATTCCGAGATGCCCGGCAGGCGCTCGTGCAGGATCGCCGGATCGAGATGATCCAGGTGCAGGTAGATATGGTCCTTGTTGGGGCCGACACCGCGGCCTTCGCGGATCTCGACGGTCATCGACCGGCTGACGACGTCGCGCGACGCCAGGTCCTTGGCCGACGGCGCGTAGCGCTCCATGAAGCGCTCGCCCTGGGAATTGACCAGGTAGCCCCCCTCGCCGCGGGCGCCTTCGGTGATCAGGCAGCCCGAGCCGTAGATGCCGGTCGGGTGGAACTGGACGAACTCCATGTCCTGCAGCGGCAGGCCGGCGCGCAGCGCCATGCCGCCGCCGTCGCCGGTGCAGGTGTGCGCCGAGGTCGCCGAGAAATAGGCGCGGCCATAGCCGCCCGTCGCGAGCACCACCATGTGGGCGCGGAAGCGGTGCAGTTCGCCGGTCGCCATGTCGAGGGCGATGACGCCGCGGCAGACGCCGTCGTCCATGATCAAATCGAGCGCGAAATACTCGATGAAGAACTCGGCGTCATGCTTCAGCGACTGCTGGTACAGGGTGTGCAGCATGGCATGGCCGGTGCGGTCGGCCGCCGCGCAGGTGCGCTGCGCCGCCGGGCCCTGGCCGAAATTGGTGGTCATGCCGCCGAAGGCGCGCTGGTAGATCTTGCCTTCCTCGGTGCGCGAGAATGGCACGCCGAAATGCTCAAGCTCGATCACCGCGGCGGGCGCCTCGCGGACCATGTACTCGATGGCGTCCTGGTCGCCCAGCCAGTCCGAGCCCTTGACGGTGTCGTACATGTGCCAGCGCCAGTTGTCCTCGCCCATGTTGCCGAGCGAGGCGGCAATGCCGCCCTGCGCCGCGACGGTATGCGAGCGGGTCGGGAACACCTTGGTCAGGCACGCGGTGCGCAGACCCTGTTCGGCCATGCCCATGGTGGCGCGCAGGCCGGAGCCGCCGGCGCCGACGACGACGACATCATATGCATGGTCGATGAGCGGATAAGCCTGGCTCATGAGGGATCAGCCTCCAAACGCGATCTTGAGGACGGCGAACACCGAGACGGCGCCGCCGGCGAAGCAGACGAACGTGTTCAGCAGGCTGGTCGCCAGCTTGGCGCCCTCGCCGTGCACGTAGTCTTCGAGAATGACCTGGATGCCCAGCTTCAGATGGTAGAAGCCGGCGATCACAAGCAGCAGCATCAGGATGGCCTGGACCGGGCTGCCGAGCCAGTCCAGCACCTCGTCGCGGCCGGCGCCGGTCAGGCAAACCAGGGATGCCACGAGCCAGATGGTCAGCGGGACCAGCGCCACGGCGGAAACCCGCTGGACCCAGAAATGCTGCGTGCCTTCCTTGGCCGAACCGAGGCCGCGGACCTTGCCGAGGGGCGTGCGAAGGCTCATCAGTACGCTCCCATCATCGAGAAGCCGAAACCCCAGGCGACCACCGCCAGCACCAGGGCGAGGACGATCACGGTCCAGCCGGAGGCCGTGGCCGTCTTCACCTCGAAGCCGTGGCCCAGATCCCAGACCAGGTGACGGATGCCGTTGAGCAGGTGGAACATCAGCGCCAGGGTGACGCCGAACAGCAGGATCATGCCGATGGGCGAGGCACTGAAGCTCTGGACGCACTCGAACGCCTCATAGCCGGTCGCGGCGGCGATAAGCCACCAGGCGAGCCACAGCGCGCCGGCGCCCAGCGCCACGCCGGAGGCGCGGTGCAGGATCGAGGTCGCCATGGTGACGGTCCAGCGATAGACCTGAAGATGTGGTGAGAGAGGGCGTTTTACTTGCGCCATGAGCAGCTCCCCGTAGACGACCCCCGGTTGGCCTGGGCCCCGGATGGAATGGCGCGCCATCTTAGTCGTGCGACTAGTCAGGTCAACGCCATACTCTTGTTAACTGCCGCTTATACTACCTTCATCCGTACTGGACAGCGCATAACGGCTATGCACCATCGGAATCGGGCTACCCTGTTGCGAGTCATTTGCGTTTTTGTCGATTGGGTCTATCCTTGCCACTGGAGGGCGCGTCCCGTGATCACCCAGTCAGGCATCTCGATCCGGCAAGGCACCAGCGGCGACGCCGAAGGCATCGCCCGGGTCCATGTGGACAGCTGGCGCGAGACCTATGACGGCATCCTGCCGCCCCGCGTCCTGTCGGCCCAGACCTACGCCAGGCGCCTCGCGCTGTGGCGCCAGACGCTGTCGCGCGACACCGATCGGCTGGTAATGGTCGCCGAGGCGGGCAAGCAGATCGTCGGCTTCGCCACCAGCGGCCGCAACCGCAACGCCGCCGTCCCGTTCACCGCCGAAATGTACACCCTGTACGTGCTGCCCGAGTGGCAGGGCGAGGGCATCGGCCAGGAACTGTTCCGCGAATCCAGCCGGCGGCTCTCGGCGGACGGCCACAAGAACCTGGCCACCTGGGTGCTGGCCGACAACCCGTCGGTCGGCTTCTACGAATGGCTCGGCGGCATCCCCGTCGCCGAACGCGACGAACGCTTCGGCATGGCCGTGCTCAGGCAGCGGGCTTACGGGTGGTGGATTTAGAGCCGCTTCGGCCAGCGGCGGCGACCATACAGCACCGCCCGAACACCGATCCGATCCTCGTAAATCTGATAAATGACGATGTAGGGCGTGACAACGAGTTCGCGCGTTTTGCAGATGCGGCCGCGGCGTCCAAGCTCCGGAAACTCCTGCAGCCCAAGTACCCGGCTCTGGATCAACTGGGCCATTTCTTCGGCCGCCTGGATATTGTCCTGAGCAATGTACGGCCAAATGTCTTCCAGTTCACGGACAGCCCGGCGGTCCCAGACGATCCTCATCCAGCGCGGGATCCGAGCATTCTCTTGAAGGCCGCCTCGACCTCTTCGTCCGTTGCCCAATCCTCGGTTTCCATGCGTTCCCCAAGACCTTCGATCTGGGAATCCAGGATGTCCTGCGGAACATCGGAGAAGTCGGTGACTTCCTCGATCGTTACTTCGACGTCGTCATCGGGGTGCAGAGGTGATTCCAGCCGTGCCGCCTGTTCGGGCGGCAGGTCGCGGGCCTTGATGCGGAACGACACCTTGTTCATAGCCGAAATATAGACGAGTTCGCCCCGCCGGGCGAGATTCACCCGCGCGGCATCAGCGCCCAGTAGTCCAGGTCGAGCACCACGGCGGGATGGTCCTTGCCGTCCTCGCCCTTGTCGGGGAAATCGGTCGCCGGCTGGTTCTTCACGCCCACCGTGCGCAGGCGCAGGGCGCCCACGTCGGTGCGGCCCGGAATTTCCGCCTTATCCACCACTTCCGACCACGCGAAGATCGTGTCGCCGGCGAAGCTGGGGGCCACGTGACGGCCGCCGTTGAGCGCGGCGATGAAGCAGGCGTTGCCCAGGCCATTGAAGCTGATGGCGCGGGCCAGCGAGATGATGTGGCCGCCATAGATCAGCCGCTTGCCGAACCGGCTCTCCGCCTGCATGACCTGGTTGAAATGCACCCGCGCGGTGTTCTGGTACATCCGTGTGGCGAGCATGTGCTCGGCCTCTTCCATGGTGATCCCGTCCACATGGTCGATCTTCTCGCCGACCGTGTAGTCGCCCCAGAGATGCGACGAACCGGCCAGCACCGTGTCATAGGCGGAAAAATCCAGCTCGTCCGGCACCATCAGGTCACGGGCGGCGACGGCCGCGGGCAGATCGGGGATGACTTCCTTGGGCGCCTTGGCGGCGGGATCGCCCTTGTTGACCATCACCCAGCGGACATAATCGAGCACGACCTCATCGGCCTGGTTGGTTCCCGTCGAGCGCACGTAAACCACGCCGGCCTTGCCGTTCGACAGCTCGCGCAGGCCGATGACCTGGGACACCGCGGTGAGCGTGTCGCCCGGATACACCGGCTTCAGGAAGCGGCCGTCGGCATAGCCCAGGTTCGCCACCGCGTTCAGCGAGATGTCCGGCACGGTCTTGCCGAACACGAAGTGGAAGGTGAGGAAATCGTCGAGCGGCGCGGCGGCGAGCCCCAGGTCCATGGCAAACAGGTCCGAGCAGTTGACCGCGAAGCGCGAGCCGTAGAGCGCGGTGTACAGCGCCACGTCGCCCTCGGTCACCGTCCGCGGCGTGGCGTGGACGAGTTCCTGGCCCAGCTTGAAATCCTCGAAGAAATTGCCGCGCGCGGTCTTGGTCATGTCAGGCCGCCTGCAGGTTTTCGATGGCCTCGGCCAGCGCCACGAGGCGCTTGGCGTTGTCCACATGCAGGTTCTCGACCAGCTTGCCGTCGACGACGACCACGCCCTTGCCTTCCTTCTCGGCGGCGGCGAACGCCTCGATGATGCGGCGCGACAGGTCCACCTCGGCGGCGTCGGGCGCATAGACCTCGTTGCAGGGTTCCACCTGGCTGGGATGGATCAGCGTCTTGCCGTCGAAGCCGAACTCCAGGCCCTGGACGCAGGCGTTGCGGAAGCCGTCCGTGTCCTGCAGGTCCAGGTAGACACCGTCGAGCACCGCGAGACCTTCGGCACGCGCCGCCAGGATCGACAGCGACAGCGCGGTCAGCATGGGCAGGCGCAGGGGCGTGTGGCGGGCGTGGACGTCCTTAACCAGGTCGGACGTGCCCATCACCAGCGCGCCGAGGCGCGTCGAAGCGGCGGCGATGTCGGCCACCTTGAGAATGCCGCGCGGCGTCTCGATCATGCACCAGATGGCGGTGGTGGCGAGCGCGCCCGAGGCGTCCATCAGGCTTTCGACCTTGTGGACCATCTCGGCCGATTCGACCTTGGGCACCAGGATGGCGTCGGGCTGCACGGACACGGCGGCCCGCAGGTCTTCGAGGCCCCACGGCGTGTCGAGGCTGTTGATGCGGATGATCATCTCGCGCCCGCCATAGCCGCCCTGCCGCACGGAATTGCACACGGTCTCGCGCGCCGCCGACTTGGCGTCGGGCGCCA
>CAMBYA010000132.1 GCA_945872035.1 Rhizobium sp. Q54 | reverse complement strand
TGACGGCGCCCGAGATGATGACGTTGCCGTCGATGTCATGGTTTGTCGCCGCGGGCAGGTAGGTGCAGCTGCCGCCGCCGGCGCCGTTGAAGTTGCCATCGGCCTCGAACACCTTGCCGCCTGCGGTGGCGTCGGCCATGTAGAGCTTGCCGCCGCCGCCCACCAAGATGGCGTTGCTGTTGCTGCTGGGACCGAGCCTGTAGCTGTTGCCGTTCAGATTGTTGGCGCCGGTCAGGCCGCCGGTCGTGGTGTTGAAGCCCATCCACAGGGTAAAGCCGCCGGGCACGCTGATACCCGAGGACAGCGCGAACGTGCTCGGGCCGCGGAAAACCAGGGTCGTACCTGTATGGCAGATACTGTAAAAGTCGCTACTGCAGCTAATGGTGCTGCGGCCCATGTTGAAGGTGCCGGCCTGGAAAGTTGTGGTCGTACCGCCACCTGTGTTGATGCCTCGGGAGAGATTGTAGGTCCCGGCTCCGAAGTTATGCGTAGAGCCGGTCAGGTTCACTGTTCCCGAGAAATTATAGGTGCTGGTGCCGTCGCCGACCGTAGCCCAGTTAAGCGTCGTACCGCCGCCCATCGACAATGAGCCGAAATTATAACTTCCGCCATTCGGGCAGGTGACGGTCCAGTAGCCGCCGGAGCGCGCGAACGTGCAGCCGGTGAGAGCATACGATGCGGGCGGGTCCGTATAGGCCAGGTTCAGGTTTGTCCCTGTCGTGACCGTCGGAGCGGTCGGCGCCACCATGGCGTCGACCGTCGCGACCCGGGCGAGCATGCTGGCGACACCTGCGTGGCCGATGAACGGGTCGGTGGTCGTCATCTGCAGCTTGGTGGTGGCGGTGATGTTCGGCGTCGAGGTGCAGTCGGAATAGGTCGTGCCCCAGGTCACGGCCGCGGCGGTGATGCTGGTGCCGCAGGGCGCCTGCACCTTGTTGTTGGAATTGACCGCGCAGGCCGTCGCGGTCAGCGAGGTGCCGCCGCTCAGCGTCACGCCGGTGCCCGCGGCACTCAGCGCGAGGATGCAACTCGGCGCACCGCCGCTAATCTCCGTGAACGCATCGGTGGTGACTGGCACACTGGTCGTGGCGTTCAAGGCCCTGGCAACCAGCAGTGTATAGGGGGTGGTGATGCTCGCCCTGACCGAGACCGCGCCCGAGGTCTTGATCGAGGTCGGATAGGTCACGGTGAGGTTCGCGGCAGGCACGCCGTTCATGGTCGCAACCCGCTGAGCAGCGGCCAAGGCTGCCGTATCCTTACCGGTAGACACGGAGTTGTAGGCAATGGCGCCGGCATAGGACGCAAGGTCGACGACCCGTTGATTGTTCGCCTCGGTGACGAGGATGCTGCCATATTCGGCGACCAGCGCGGCAAATCCCAGCAACACCGGCAGCAACAAAGCGAAGACGGTGGCGACACTCGCCCTCCGGCACCGCAAGAAAGCTTGACGTATGTTGATCTTCGACCTCGCCTGCCGACTGCGCGGCAGAGCCCCATGTTCACCCAGCCCAAGCTATCCCTATAGCAGCGTCCGGATATTCTTTCCACAGGAATTGCCGCAGTGCGGCAATGTGGCACCCTGAGGCCATAATTACTATTTTGAAATAACTCGGTATTACTTGCGGTTACTTCCACTGCCGCGTCATTGCTCTGCCGCCGTCCCAATCGCGCTGAAATTTCCCATGCCACGGCCATGATTGGTACACATGCAAGACGGTTCGCAGATTATGGTGGATAAGTCCGTGCCGGACCACAAGCTATTGTGTCGTGCGGCTTGCGGTAGCGGGCCGGGACGCCTAAAATCAACCCGCATCAACGACACGGAACGATACTCATGCCGCGACTTCGCCGTTTGCCGCTCCTCCTTGCTATTCTCGTTGGCGTGCCGCTCGCCGCGCACGCCGCGCCGCCGCCCTACGAGATCCAGGCCAAGCAGGCGATCATGGTGGACTTCACGACCGGCACCGTGCTGATGGAGAAGGCGCCCGACGAGCGGATGACGCCGTCGTCCATGACCAAGATGATGACCGACTATGTGATCTTCGACGCGCTGAAGAAGAAGGCCATGAAGCTCGACGAGGAGCTGACGGTCAGCGAGCGCGCCTGGAAGATGGGCGGCTCGACCATGTTCCTGAAGGTCGGCGACCGGGTGAAGGTCGAGGATCTGCTGAAGGGCACGATCATCGTCTCCGGTAATGACGCCTGCGTGGCGCTGGCCGAAGGACTGGGCGGCTCGGTCGAGGGCTTCGGCAACATGATGAACCAGATGGCGGCCCAGCTTGGGATGAAGAACTCGCACTTCGTGAACCCCCACGGTCTCGCCGAGCCGGAGCACTACTCATCCGCGCGGGATCTGGCGATCCTCGCCGGGCACATCATCCGCGACTTCCCCGAATACTACACCTATTACTCTGAGCGCGAGTTCTCCTATGGCGAGAACCTGAAGACCGGCGCGAAGATCAGCCAGCAGAACCGCAATCCCACGCTCGGCGTGGTCGACGGCGTCGACGGCCTCAAGACCGGGTATACCGAGGAAGGGGGCTACGGCGTGACCGTGTCGGGCAAGCGCGGCAACACGCGGCTGATCCTGGTGATCAACGGACTGCCCAGCACCAAGGCCCGCGCCGAGGAATCGCGCGGCCTGATGGAATGGGGGTTCCGCAACTTCGACACCTATACGCTGCTGAAGGCCGGCACGGTGATCGAAGAGGCGCCGGTGTGGTTGGGCGTGAAGTCCAAAGTCGGCCTGACGGTGGCGAAGGATGTGACCCTGACCCTCAGCCGCGAGGCGAAGATGGGCGCCAAGGCCAGGATCAAGTACAGTGCGCCGGTGAAGGCCGGAACCGCGAAGGGCACCCAGGTCGGCACCGTCACCGTCACGCTCCCCGGCATGGACGAGATTCAGGTGCCGCTGGTCGTCGCCGAAGAAGTGGAGAAGGTCGGCGCGCTCGGCAAGGTCGGCTCGGCCATCGACTACCTTGTCAACGGTTCGTCGGGCGAGAAGACCGGCGAAGCGCCGGCCAGCAGCGACGCGAAATAGCATGGCCAGGATTCCCCGCGGCATCTTCGTGACGTTCGAAGGCGGCGAGGGAGCCGGTAAATCCACGCAGCTGGGTCTGCTGGCGGCGCGGCTGAAGACCCATGGAATCGGCGTGGTCGAGACACGGGAGCCGAACGGCCCGATTCGCAACCTGCTGGTGCAGGGCGACCGGAACTGGGCGCCGCTGGCCGAGACACTGCTGCATTTCGCCGCCCGCGCCGAGCACCTGCAGGAGACCATCCTGCCGTCGCTGGGCGAGGGGTCGTGGGTGCTGTGCGACCGGTTCGCCGATTCCACCATGGCGTACCAGGGTTATGCGCAGGAGTTGGGGCGGCCCACGGTCGAGAAGCTGTACCGCATGGTGGCGGGCCGGCTGAAGCCGGACCTGACCCTGGTCATGGACATGCCCGTCGGCGTGGGCCTCGATCGGTCCCTGCGGCGGCACGTCAACCACGAGACGCGCTACGAGCTGATGGGAAGGCAATTCCACGAGACCGTGCGCGCCGCCTTCCTCGAGATCGCCGCGCGCGAACCTCAGCGCTGCGTGGTGATCGACGCCAACCGGCCCGTCGAGACCGTGCACGAGGCCATCTGGGCCACGGTGAAAGAACGCCTGAAGGTGGGCTGATGGCCGAACACGCCGTAAAACCCGGGGAAGACCCGCGCCATCCGCGCCTGACCGAGACCCTGATCGGCCACGGCGCGGCGGAAGACCTGCTGCTGTCGGCCCATTCTGGCGGCCGGCTGCCCCATGCATGGCTGATCACCGGCCCACGCGGCGTCGGTAAGGCGACGCTCGCCTACCGCTTCGCCCGGTTCCTGCTCGAGACCGGCGATCCAGCCGACGGAGATGGCCTGTTCGGCGCGCCGCCGCCGCCAACCAGCCTCGATGTGCCCATGGACTCGCGCGCCTGGCGGCTGATCGCGCAGGGCGGCCATCCCGGCCTGACCGCCATCGCCCGCGCCTGGGACGACAAGGGCAGCCGCCTGCGCAGCGAGATCGTGGTCGACGACATCAGGCGCCTGCACGGCTTTTTCGGCATGACCGCGGATGCGCCGTGGCGCATCGCCATCATCGACAGCGCCGACGAGATGAACCGGCAGTCGGCCAACGCGCTGCTGAAGATGCTCGAGGAGCCGCCGAAGCGCTCGGTCCTGCTGCTGCTCGCCCATGCGCCGGGCCGGCTGCTGCCCACCATCCGCTCGCGCTGCCAGACGCTGGCGCTGCGGCCGCTGGCGGGAAACCAGGTGGCCGCCGCCCTCGAAAACCACGGCGTCGTGCTGCCGCCCGAGGACCGCGACCTGATCGTGGCCCTGTCGGACGGCAGTCCCGGCCGCGCCATGGCGCTCGCGGAGGCCGACGGCGCGGACCTCTACCGCAAGGCCGTGGCGTTGCTGGCCGAACTGCCCCGGGTGAACCCGCAGGCGCTGCACGCGCTGGGCGACGCGGTCGCCGGCCGGCAGGCCATCGACGATTTCCGCCTGCTGGGCGAACTGCTCGACGGCATCCTCAAGCGACTGATCGCCTTCGCCGCCACGCGGGGTGCCGAACCGGGGATGGTGGCCGGCGAGGCTGCCCTGTTCGCGCAACTCGCCGGACGGGCCGGCCTTGATCAATGGATTGAGGTATGGGAGAACACCCGCCACCTGTTCGCCCGGGGCGAGGCGGTCAACCTCGACCCGAAGCAGGTGACGCTCACGGTATTCAGCAGGTTCCAGGCCATCGCGGCATGACAAAGACGTTCACCATCACCACCGCCATCGACTACGTGAATGGCGCGCCGCATCTCGGTCACGCGTACGAGAAGATCACCACCGACATCATCGCCCGGTTCAAGCGGCTGGACGGCTATGACGTGCTGTTCCTGACCGGCACCGACGAGCACGGCGAGAAGGTGGAGCAATCGGCCGAGAAGGCGGGCAAGACGCCGCTGCAGTTCGCCGGCGAGAACTCGGCAAAGTTCCGGGCCATGTGCGAGATGCTCGGCATCTCCAACGACGATTTCATCCGCACGACCGAGCCGCGCCATTACGCAGCGGTGCTCGAGATGTGGGACCGGATGATCGCCAGGGGCGACATCTACCTGGACAAATATGCCGGCTGGTATTCGGTGAGCGACGAGGCGTTCTTCCCGGAATCCGAGCTGGAAAAGGGCGAGGACGGCCAGTTCCGCACCGCCGAAGGCAAGGCTGTTCAATGGGTCGAGGAGCCAAGCTACTTCTTCCGGCTGTCGGCCTACGAGGACAAGCTGCTGGCGCTCTACGAGAGCCAGCCGGGCTTCATCCTGCCGGACACGCGGCGCAACGAGATCGTGAGCTTCGTCAGGGGCGGCCTGAAGGACCTGTCGGTGTCGCGGACCAGCTTCACCTGGGGCATTCCAATCCCGAAGGACGACCTCGCGGGCGAGCAGAAGCACATCGTCTATGTGTGGCTCGACGCGCTGACCAATTACATCACCGGCGCCGGCTTCCCGTCGGATCCGGAAAAGTTCGCGCACTACTGGCCGGCTGACGTTCACGTCATTGGCAAGGACATTATCCGTTTCCACACAGTCTATTGGCCGGCGTTCCTGATGTCGGCCGAGCTGCCGTTGCCCAAGCGCGTCTTCGCCCACGGCTTCCTCAACCTGGAAGGCGTGAAGATGTCAAAGTCGCTGGGCAACGTCATCACGCCCGAGGCGCTGGTGGAAGAGTTCGGGCTCGACCAGATCCGCTATTTCCTTGCCCGCGAGGTGCCGTTCGGCAAGGACGGCAGCTTCTCGCGCGAAGGCATCATCCACCGGATCAACGGCGACCTGGCGAACGGCATCGGCAATTTGGCGCAGCGCACCCTGAGCATGGTGTTCAAGAACTGCGATGGGGCCATGCCGCAACCCGGCGCGTTCGACGCGGGCGACCAGGCACTGCTGGCCTCGGTCGACGCCACCGCCGCCGCGATGCGCGATGCCATGGAAGTGCAGGAAATCCATAACGCGCTCAGCGTGTTGTGGGCGCTTATTGCCGAAGGCGACGGCTATATCGCGCGCACCGAACCGTGGGCGCTGAAGAAGACCGATCCGGCCCGGATGGGGACGGTTCTTTACGTGGCGGCCGAGACGCTGCGCAATATCGCCATCCTCGCCCAGCCGGTCATCCCAGCGGCGGCGGGCAAGCTGCTCGACATGCTCGGGGTTGCCGCGGACGCACGCGGCTTTAGTTACCTTGGAGAGGCGGGACGCCATGCGGCCGGCACGCCGATCGCGCAACCGCAAGGCCTGTTCCCGCGTTTCGTCGAGGAAGCGGCCTCCTAGAACGGCTTACCTATGCTTGTCGATTCACATTGTCACCTGGATTTCCCGCAGCTGATCGCGGATATCGACGGCGTGGTGGCGCGCGCCGAGGCGGCCGGCGTCGGCATGATGCTGACCATTTCCACGGCGCTGAGCCGGTTCGACAAGGTGCTCGCCATCGCCGAGCGCTACGACAACATCTACTGCACCGTCGGCGTGCATCCCCATGAAGCGGAAGCCGAACCGGACACGGTGGCGCGCCAGCTGATCGAGCGGGCGAGGCATCCGAAGGTCGTCGGCATCGGCGAGACCGGCCTCGACTATTTCTACGAGCACAGCCCGCGCGACATCCAGCAGCACGTGTTCCGCGAACACATCAAGGCGGCGCGCGAAACCGGCCTGCCGCTGATCGTCCATACCCGCGACGCCGACGACGACACGACCCGCATCCTGGCCGAGGAAATGGGGCAGGGCG
>CAMBYA010000131.1 GCA_945872035.1 Rhizobium sp. Q54 | reverse complement strand
GAGCAGCCTGATCGTCGAGGCCTGCAAGGCGGTGCTGGGCGTGGAGCCGGAGCTGAGCACCACCGGCGGCACGTCGGACGCGCGCTTCATCAAGGATTACTGCCCGGTGATCGAGTTCGGCATGGCGAGCGGCACCATGCACAAGGTCGACGAGCGGGTCGCGGTGTCGGACATCGAGGGCCTGACGAAGATCTACGAGGAAGTCCTGCGGCGCTACTTCGCCGGATAGACCACGTTCGTCAGGTAAAGCCCGTCCGGCGGCGCGTTCAGCCCCAGCCGCTGCCTGTCGCGCGCTTCGAGCGCCGACTTTACGTGGCCCGCCGTCCACTTGCCTTCGCCGACCAGTTTCAGGGTGCCTACCATGGAGCGCACCTGGTGGTGCAGGAACGAGCGCGCCTCGGCGACGATCATGATCTCGTCGCCGTGGCGCATGACGTCGAGCCGGTCGAGGGTCTTCAGTGGCGACTGGGCCTGGCAGTGGACCGAGCGGAAGGTGGTGAAGTCGTGCCGGCCGACCAGACGCTGGGCCGCGTCGTGCATGGCGGCCGCGTCGAGCGGCACCGGCACCTGCCACGCGAGGCCGCGGCCGAAGGTCAGCGGCGGCCGCCGGTTGACGATGCGGTAGCGGTAGGCGCGGCCGATGGCGTCGAACCGGGCATGGAACTCGGGCGTCGCCACCGCCGCGTCGAGCACCGCGACTGGATCGGGTTTCAAATGATGGTTGAGCGCGCCCTGGACCTCGTTCGGGCTTTTCTCGGCCGCCAGGTCGAAATGCACCACCTGGCCTTCGGCGTGAACGCCCGCGTCGGTGCGGCCCGCGCCGATGACGGTCACCGTCTCGCCGCAGAACATCTCGATGGCGCGCTCCAGCGCCGCCTGGATCGACGGCCCGTTGGTCTGGCGCTGGAAGCCGACGAACGGCCCGCCGTCATATTCGATGGTGAGGCGATAGCGCGTCATCAGCCCAGGACCTCGCCGCGCGCGATCGGGAATCCGCGCAGCAGCGCGTCCGCCTCCATGGCACCCTTGCCCGCGCGTTGTAGCTCGGTCAGCAACACGGCGCCGTCACCACAGGCGATGGTGAGCCGGTCGTCGATTGCGGTTCCCTGTTCGCCTGAACCGGCGGCGACCCTGCTGCGCAGCGTCTTGATGCGCTCGCCGCGGATTTCGAACCACGCGCCGGGGAACGGGCTCAGGCCACGGATCTGGCGGTCCACCTCGACGGCGGAGCGAGACCAGTCGATGTGCGCCTCGGCCTTGTCGATCTTCCTGGCATAGGTGACGCCGTCCTCGGGCTGCGGTTCCGGAACGGCGCCTGCCTGCACATCGTCCAGCGCCTCGAACAGCGGTGCGGCGCCAAGCTCGGCCAGCGCGTCGTGCAGCTCGCCCGCCGTCATCTGCGGGCCGATGGGGATTTCCCGGCGGCGGTAGACAGGGCCGGTGTCGAGGCCTTGCTCCATCCGCATGATGCACACGCCGGTTTTCTCGTCGCCCGCCATGATCGCCCGCTGGATCGGCGCGGCGCCGCGCCAGCGCGGCAGCAGCGAGGCATGGACGTTGAGACAGCCGAGGCGCGGCGCGTCGAGCACCGGCTTCGGCAGGATCAGGCCATAGGCGGCGACCACCGCCACGTCGAGATCGAGCGCGGCGAAGGCCTGCTGGTCCTCGGCGGATTTCAGCCTTTCCGGCGTGAACACCGGGATGCCCAGCGTGTCGGCAAGGCGATGGACCGGCGACGGCTGCGGCTTCTTGCCGCGTCCCGCTTCGCGCGGTGGCTGGCAGTAAACGGCGACGATCTCGTGCCCGTTCGTTGCCGACCATCGGGCAAGATCGGCGAGGATGCGCGCCGCGAAGTCGGGCGTGCCCATGAAGGCGATGCGCATCTTTCGGGTCCGGTTATTCGGCGGCTTCGGCTTTGCGGGCCTTGGTCAGCTTGCGCACGATCATGTCGCGCTTCATCCGCGACAGATGGTCGATGAACAGCACGCCGTTCAGATGGTCCATCTCGTGCTGGATGCAGGTGGCGAGCAGGCCGGTCGCGTGGATTTCTCGAGCCTCGCCCTTGTAGTCCAGGTAGCGCACCTTCACCTCGGCGGGACGGTCCACATCGCCGAAGGATTCCGGCACCGACAGGCAGCCTTCCTGGTAGGAGCTCAGCTCCTCGGATTCCCAGAATATCTCGGGGTTGACGAAGTACCGCGGCATGCGGCCTTCCTCTTCCGTGGCGATGTCCATCACCAGCACCCGCTTGGGCACGCCGACCTGGATGGCGGCGAGGCCGATGCCGGGCGCGTCGCACATGGTCTCCAGCATGTCGTCCATCAGTTCGCGCAGGGCGTCGTCGACCTTTTCCACAGGCTTCGATACCTGCTTGAGAACCGGATCGGGAACGGTGACGATCTTGCGGATGGCCATGGCTGCTCGCTGGGTTTGTTTGCCGGTAGGTAGTACGGGCGGCCGGGAGCGTCAAGCGGCCCCGGCACAGTGTCTATGGGCACGGCGAATCCCGGCATGATACCCTATCCCATATGCCTGTCATCAAAACCGAGGACCGATGGAAGACTCCGGAGCCCTGCTGATAGTCGGCCTGATCGCCGTTGCCCTGCTGGTCGCGGGCGGCTTCTGGCTGGTGCTCAATCACCTGAAGCAACCGCGCCATGATCCCATGGCGCAGTGGCAGGCCGAGCAGCTCGCCAGCCTGACCGCGCGGCTCCAGGCGCTGGCCGAAAGCCAGGTCAGCCTGCAATCCGCCATCAACCAGCGGCTCGACAGCGTCACGCATCGGCTGGGCGAGGGCTTCAGCCAGAACGCCGAGAAGACCGCCAAGTCGCTGGGCGAGATCCAGGAGCGGCTCACCGTCATCGACAAGGCACAGGACAATCTTATCAAGCTGTCGAACGACGTGGTCGGCCTGCAGGACATCCTGTCCAACAAGCAGGCGCGCGGCGCGTTCGGCGAAATCCAGCTCAACGACCTGGTGTCGTCCATCCTGCCGCCCACCGCCTACGAGTTCCAGGCCACGCTGAGCAACGGCAAGCGCGCCGACTGCCTGATCCATCTGCCCAAGCCGCCCGGCTCCATCGCCATCGACGCCAAGTTCCCGCTGGAGAGCTACCGGCTGCTGCGCGCCGCCGAGCGCGGCGACGAACGCAAGCTGGCCGAGCGCGCCTTCCGGATCGACGTGCTCAAGCACGTGGCCGACATCGCCGAGCGCTACGTGGCCATCGACGGCACCGCCGATTCGGCGCTGATGTTCCTGCCGTCGGAAGCGGTCTACGCCGAGCTGCACGCCAATTTCCGCGACGTGGTGGAGAAGTCGTTCGCCGCCAAGGTGTGGATCGTCTCGCCCACCACCATGATGGCGACGCTCAACACGGTCCGCGCCATTCTCAGGGATGTGCGGATGCGCGAGCAGGCCGGGCTGATCCAGAAAGAGGTGGCGGTGCTGATGGAGGATATCCGCCGGCTCGACAAGCGGGTCGACAGCCTCCAGACCCATTTCAACCAGGCCAGCCGCGACATCGACGACATCGTCATCTCCAGCAAGAAGGTCACCAGCCGCGCGGGGAAGATCGAGGAACTGGAGCTGGACAAGGTGGAGCCGGTGGTGAAGCTGGTGGTGGAGAATTAGGGAGAGCGCCGGTCTGCTCTTCAGCCGTCATACCGCCGAAGGGCGGTATCCAGACCGTCCTTACGAAGACAACAGCGCGGAGCGCTGACTGTCCAGACTGGATCCCGGCCTTCGCCGGGATGACGGCTATGGGATGAGGCGTGCGATACCTAAAACGGCCGTCTCGCCCGCAGCGCCGTGGTCAGCGTCCCATCATCGAGATAGTCCAGCTCGCCGCCCATGGGGACGCCGTGGGCGAGGCTGGTGACCGTCACACCCGCGTCCTTCAGGCGGTCGGTGATGTAGTGGGCGGTGGTCTGGCCGTCGACGGTTGCGTTCATGGCGAGGATGATCTCGCTCACCTCGGGCCGGCTTGCCCGGTCGATCAGGCTCGCGATGTTGAGGTCGTCCGGGCCGACGCCGTCCAGCGCCGAGAGCACGCCGCCCAATATGTGGTAGCGGCCCTTGTAGGCGGCGCGCTCCAGCGCCCACAAATCGGCGACCTCCTCGACCACGCAGAGGATCGCCGGGTCGCGGCGCGGGTCGGTGCAGATGTGGCACGGGTCGACCGTGTCAAGATTGCCGCAGATGCCGCACGGCTTGATGTTGGCCGCGGCCTCGGTCAGCGCCCGGGCCAGCGGCTCCATGGCCGACGGGCCTTTCTTCAGCAGGTGCAGCGTCGCGCGCCGGGCCGAGCGCGGTCCGAGCCCGGGCAGCCTGGCAAGCAGCTGGATGAGCCCGTCGATCTCGGGACTGATGACGGGCGCGGCCATCAAGGCGCCTTCAGAACGGCAGGCTCATGCCGGGCGGCAGCTCCAGGCCGCCGGTGACCTTCTTCATCTCCTCGGCGGCGTAGGCCTCGGCCTGGGCCTTGGCGTCCTTGTGGGCGGCCAGGATCAGGTCCTCCAGCATCTCGACATCGTCGGGATTGGCGATGGACGGATCGATGCGGATGCGCTTCATCTCGCCCTTGCCCGACAGGGTGACGACGACCATGCCGCCGCCCGAGGTGCCGTCCACCTCGGCGCTTTCGAGCGCGGCCTGCATGTCGGCCATCTTCTGCTGCATCTGCTGGGCCTGCTTCAGCATGCCGGCGAGATTCTTCATAGGTCCAGTTCTCCCAATTCGTCCGGGTCCGCGTCGATGATGGTGTCGGCCTCGGAAGGTGCCGCCTCCGCCGCGGCGGTGTCGATGATCGATGTCACCTGGGCGCCCGGGAAGGCGCGCAGCGCGGCCTTGACCAGTGGGTGCTCGTTGACCTCGTCGTGCCGCTGGCGCTCGGCCGCCTGCCGCTGCTCGCGCAGGGTCGGCTCGCCGGCCTCGCGCGACACGGTCACCACCCAGCGCACGCCGGTCCACTCGTGCAGGCGCTGGCTGAGCTTGCCGATCAGGTCGGGCGGCGCGCGGCCCGCCGGCCGCAACTCGATGCGGCCGGGCTGAAAGCGTACCAGGTGCACGTTGTCGATCAGGTGGGCCTCGAGCACGCCCTCCTTCTGTTCGACGGCGAGCGCCACGATGTCGAGGAACGTGCGCGGCTGCGGCAGGCCGCTGGCCTGCGGCTGCAGGTCGGCCTGAGGCAGAGGCTCGGCGCGCGCCGAGCCATGGGAGACGGCCGAGGCGCCGCCATTGCCTGAAGGCGGCGGCGCGGCGGCCGGCGCGGCAGCCGGCGCGGCGGTCATGGCCGGCGCCGACGTTCCTTGCAGCTTCTTCACCAGGTCGGCCGGGCTGGGCAGGTCGGCGGCATAGGCGAGGCGGATCAGCACCATCTCGGCGGCGCTGATCGGCGCGGGCGCGGCGCGGGTCTCCTCCAGCCCCTTCAGCAGCATCTGCCAGGCGCGGGTCAGCGACGGCATGGTGAGGCTGCCGACGATCTTCTCGCCGAACTTGCGCTCGGCCTCGGGCAGGCCGTCGGTCGACGCCTCGGGCGCCAGCTTCATCTGGGTCAGCCAGTGGGTGACGCCCAGCAGGTCCTCGATGATCGCGGCCGGGTCGGCGCCGGCATTGTACTGCTCGCGGACATTGGCCAGCCCGGTGCGGATGTCGCCGCCCATCACCGCCTCGAACAGGTCGAGCACGCGGGCGCGGTCGGCAAGGCCCAGCATGTCGCGCACCTGGGCCGCGTCGACCTTGCCGGCGCCGTGGGAGATCGCCTGGTCCATCAGCGACAGGCCGTCGCGGACCGAGCCGTCGGCGGCGCGGGCGATCATCGCCAGCGCGTCGTCGTCGATCTCGACGTTCTCCAGCTCGGCCAAGCGGGCGAAGTGCTGCTTCAACGTGGCGGTCTCGATCCGCCGCAGGTCGAAGCGCTGGCAGCGCGACAGCACCGTGATCGGCACTTTCCGGATTTCGGTGGTGGCGAAGATGAACTTCACATGCGCCGGCGGCTCCTCCAGCGTCTTCAGCAGGCCGTTGAAGGCCTGCTTCGACAGCATGTGGACCTCGTCGATGATGTAGATCTTGTAGCGCGCATCGCCGGGCGCATAGCGCACGCCGTCGATAATCTCGCGGATGTCGTCGATGCCGGTGCGGCTGGCCGCGTCCATCTCGATCACGTCCACATGCCGCGATTCGGCGATGGCAAGGCACTGGCGGCAGACGCCGCAGGGGTCGACCGTCGGCCCGCCCTTTCCGTCGGCGCCGACGCAGTTCAGCGCCCGGGCGATCAGCCGGGCGGTTGTGGTCTTGCCGACGCCGCGCACGCCGGTCAGCACGAAGGCATGCGCCAGGCGGCCGCTGTCGATGGCGTTCTTGAGGGTGCGGACCATCGGCTCCTGGCCGATCAGCGCCGCGAAGGTGCCCGGCCGGTACTTGCGCGCCAGCACCCGGTAGGGGCCGGCAGTGGTCTCGGGGATCTGGGCCGTGCCGTCCGTCATCCGTTCCGCGCGCCGGGGCGGCCTGCTGTCTGGCGGTGCCGCGATGTATGGGAGGAGGTTGGACGAATGACCCAAATCGGGCTCGTTACGGCTGCTTCCTTCCGGACCTGACCGGGTTGGCGAGTGATCTGCCCACCGCCAACCTCCCGCCCTCTATATCGGGCATTTGGTTGGCGGAGGCAAGGGTGGGCATGCTTCAGGTGCGTCTGCTTTCGCCCCAGACCCGGATTGTGGTCAGCAGCCGTTCGCCGGCATCCTGAAAGTGTCTGTTGATAGCGGGTTAAAGCATCGTGCTCAGAGCCAGTTTCCGGTCGAGCACTCGAGGAAGAGTA
>CAMBYA010000130.1 GCA_945872035.1 Rhizobium sp. Q54 | reverse complement strand
ATCCTGCACTCCCGGCTGAAGACCTACGAGCCCGGCCGTAATGGTGGTTGGCGCAGCCTGTTCCGGCGCGAGAAGCAGGACGCGCCACAGGGCCTCTACATCTACGGCGGCGTGGGCCGCGGCAAGTCCATGCTGATGGACCTGTTCTTCGCCTCGACCAGCTTCGCGCCCAAGCGCCGGGTCCACTTCCACGCGTTCATGCTGGAGGTCCACGAAACCGTGCACCAATGGCGCAAGCTGTCGCCGGCCGACCGACGCGCCGAAGGCTTCGAGGCCGACGACCCGATCCCGCCTGTCGCCGCCAAGGTTGCGCGCGAAGCAATGCTGCTATGCTTCGACGAGTTCCAGGTCACCGACGTCGCCGATGCCATGATCCTGGGCCGGTTGTTCCGCGCGCTGTTCGATCTGGGCGTGGTGATCGTCATCACGTCGAACCGGGCGCCGGGAGAGCTCTACAAGAATGGTCTGAACCGACAGCTCTTTCTGCCGTCCATCGAGATGCTGAAGACCGAGCTGGACGTGCTGCATCTGGCTTCGCCCACCGACTACCGGATGAAGCGCATTCACGACATGCCGGTCTATCACGTGCCGCTCGGCGCCCAGTCGGACCGGGAACTGGACGAGAGCTTCGAGGCGCTGACCGACGAGAAGCACGGCGAGGCAATGACCCTCGACGTCATGCAGGGGCGCACGCTGACCGTGCCGCAGGCCGCCAAGGGCGTAGCCCGCTTCAGCTTTCCGGAATTGTGCGCCCGGCCGCTCGGCGCGGCCGACTATCTGGCGATCGCCGGCAACTTCCACACGCTGGTGCTGTCCGGCATCCCGCGCATGGGGCCTGACAAGCGCAACGAGGCCAAGCGCTTCGTCACGTTGATCGACACGCTCTACGACAAACGCATCAAGCTGGTGTGCTCCGCCGCCGCCCGGCCCGAGGAGCTCTACGTTTCCGGCGATGGCAGCTTCGAGTTCGAGCGCACGGTTTCGAGGCTTCTGGAGATGCAGAGCCATGAATATTTCGAGGCAACCCCTGCTGCCGACGCAAACTAAACTTACCTGTCTATATAATAGACAGTAAAGTCTAAATCTCTCGCTTGCGGGCATCCGCAAATAACGCTAAACCCGGTCCCCGATCCGTTACGCTTCAACAAACCGGAGACCTTCATGGCTCGCAAGAAGATTGCGCTGATCGGCGGTGGCCAGATCGGCGGCACGCTCGCCCACCTCATCGGCCTCAAGGAACTGGGCGACGTCGTTATCTTCGACATCGCCGAAGGCCTGCCCCAGGGCAAGGCGCTGGATCTGGACCAGTCCAGCCCCATCGACGGCTTCGACAGCCACCTCACCGGCACGCAGGATTACGCGGACATCAAGGGCGCCGACGTGGTCATCGTCACCGCTGGCGTGCCGCGCAAGCCCGGCATGAGCCGCGACGACCTGCTGGGCATCAACCTGAAGGTCATGCGCGCCGTCGGCGAGGGCATCAAGAACAACGCCCCGAACGCGTTCGTGGTCTGCATCACCAATCCGCTCGATGCCATGGTCTGGGCGCTGCGCGAGTTCAGCGGCCTGCCGCACCACATGGTCGTTGGCATGGCCGGCGTGCTGGATTCGGCCCGCTTCAGCTATTTCCTGGCGGAAGAGTTCAAGGTCTCGGTCGAGGACATCACCACCTTCGTGCTGGGCGGCCACGGCGACACCATGGTGCCGCTGGTGCGCTACTCCACCGTCGCCGGCATTCCGGTTCCGGACCTGATCAAGATGGGCTGGACCAGCCAGGAGAAGATCGACCAGATCGTGCAGCGGACGCGTGACGGCGGCGCCGAGATCGTCGGCCTGCTCAAGACCGGCTCGGCGTTCTATGCCCCGGCCACCGCCGCGGTCGCCATGGCCGAGAGCTACCTGAAGGACAAGAAGCGCCTGCTGCCCTGCGCCGCGCACCTGACCGGCCAGTACGGCGTCGACGACCTCTATGTTGGCGTACCGGTGATCATCGGCGACAAGGGCGTCGAGCGCATCGTAGAGATCTCGCTGGAAGGCGAGGAGAAGACCGGCTTCGACAAGTCCGTCGACTCCGTGAAGGGCCTCGTCGCGGCCTGCAAGCAAATCGACCCGGCCCTGGCCTGATCGTGCCGAGATCCGATCGCGCCTTGGCCTGATCGCGGTTGTCACTCATTCGCACGGTGTTATAAGCACCGCCGGCCCATGAACCGGGGCCGAGAGGAAACGCAGAGAGCAGCAGCATGAATATCCACGAATACCAGGCGAAAGCCCTCCTGAAGGAATTCGGCGTACCGGTGCTTGCCGGTGGCGTCGCCTACACCCCCGAAGAAGCCGAAGCGCGCGCCAAGGAACTGGGCGGCCCGGTCTGGGTGGTGAAGGCGCAGATCCACGCCGGCGGCCGCGGCAAGGGCGGCGGCGTCAAGGTCGTGAAATCGACCGACGCGGTCAAGGAAGCCGCCCAGAAGCTCATCGGCATGACCCTGGTCACCCACCAGACCGGCCCGCAGGGCAAGGAAGTCAAGCGCGTCTACATCGAGGACGGCTGCGACATCCGCCGCGAGCTGTACCTGGCGTTCCTGGTCGACCGCGGCACCTCGCGCGTCGCCATCATGGCCTCGACCGAAGGCGGCATGGACATCGAGGAGGTGGCCCACAACACCCCCGAGAAGATTCAGACCATCTATATCGATCCGGTCACCGGCATGATGCCGTTCCACACCCGCCAGGTCGCTTTCGGCCTGGGTCTCCAGGGCAAGCAGATCGGCGAGGCGAGCAAGCTGCTGCAGCAGCTCTACAAGGCCTTCGTCGAGCTCGATGCCAGCATGCTCGAGATCAACCCGCTGGTCGTGACCGGCGCGGACTCGGTCATCCCGCTCGACGCGAAGATGAACTTCGACGACAACGCCCTGTTCCGGCACAAGAATGTGGCCGCCCTGCGCGATCCCGACGAAGAGGATCCGATGGAGCTGGAAGCGGCCAAGCACGAGCTGAACTACATCAAGCTCGACGGCAACATCGGCTGCATGGTCAACGGCGCCGGTCTCGCCATGGCCACCATGGATATCATCAAGCTCTACGGCGAAGCGCCCGCCAATTTCCTCGATGTGGGCGGCGGCGCCACCAAGGAGCGCGTCACCGAAGCGTTCAAGATCATCCTGTCCGATCCGAACGTGGAAGCCATCCTGGTCAATATCTTCGGCGGCATCATGCGCTGCGACATCATTGCCGAAGGCATCGTGTCGGCGGCCAAGGAAGTCAGCCTCGACGTGCCGCTGGTCGTGCGCCTTGCCGGCACCAACGTGGATCTGGGCAAGCAGATCCTGGCCGAATCGGGCCTCGCCATCACCTCGGCCGAAGATCTGGCCGACGCGGCGGCCAAAGTGGCGAAAGCCGTGCGGGAGGAGCAGTAATCATGGCCATTCTGGTCGACAGCAACACCAAGGTCATCTGCCAGGGCTTCACCGGCTCGCAGGGCACCTTTCACTCGGAACAGGCGATCGCCTACGGCACCAAGATGGTCGGCGGCGTCACCCCCGGCAAGGGCGGCACGCTCCACCTCGACCTGCCCGTGTTCGACACGGTGGCCGACGCGGTCGAGAAGACCGGCGCCGACGCCTCGGTGATCTACGTGCCGCCGCCGTTCGCGGCCGACGCCATCCTGGAAGCCATCGATGCCGGCATCCGCCTCGCGGTCTGCATCACCGAGGGCATCCCGGTGCAGGACATGATCAAGGTCAAGCGCGCGCTGCAGAACAGCGGCACCCGCCTGGTCGGCCCGAACTGCCCGGGCGTCATCACCCCGAACCAGTGCAAGATCGGCATCATGCCGGGCCACATCCACAAGCCGGGTTCGGTGGGCGTCGTGTCCCGCTCGGGCACGCTGACCTATGAGGCGGTTGCGCAGACCACGGCGGTTGGCCTCGGCCAGAGCTCGTGCGTCGGCATCGGCGGCGACCCGGTCAACGGCACCAACTTCATCGATGTGCTCGAGCTGTTCCTGCAGGACCCGCAGACCGAGTCGATCATCATGATCGGCGAGATCGGCGGCTCGGCCGAGGAAGAAGCAGCCGACTTCCTGAAGTCATCAAAGATCAAGAAGCCCGTGGTAGGCTTCATCGCCGGCCGTACGGCGCCTCCGGGCCGCCGCATGGGCCACGCGGGCGCCATCATTTCCGGCGGCCGCGGCGGTGCGGAAGACAAGATCGACGCCATGCGCTCGGCGGGCATCCGCGTTTCGGAATCCCCGGCGGCGCTGGGCACGACGCTGATGGAACTTCTGAAGGGCTGAACCGGAAGGTATCCGGCGGCCTGAGTTTATGAGAGGGGCACTGGTGAAAAGCCGGCGCTGACCAAGACCATGGACCTGGATCCCGGACTGTCCGCCATCCTGAACGGCGCCAACGCCTCGTTCCTGGAGAACCTGTACCAGCGCTATGAGCGCGATCCGAACGCGGTCGAGCCCGAGTGGCGCGGCTGGTTCGACGCGCTCACCAGCGGCGCCGCCGGCGCTGCGGGCGCCATTGGCGGACCGTCATGGCAGCGCAAGGACTGGCCGCCGCTGAGCAATGGCGACATGACCGCCGCGCTCGATCCGGGCACGCCGGCACCTGCCAAGGCGAAGGGCAAGGGCGAAACGGTCAGCCAGGAGCAGGTCCATGCCGCGGCCATCGACTCCATCCGCGCCCTGACGCTGATCCGCTCCTACCGCGTGCGCGGCCATCTGCATGCCAAGCTGGATCCGCTGGGTCTCGCGGTGTCGCCCGACCATCCGGAGCTTGACCCGGAAAGCTATGGCTTCACCGACCGAGACCTTGACCGCCCGATCTATATCGACGCGCTGGGGCTGAAGACCGCCACGGTGCGGCAGATCGTCGAGATCCTGGAGCGCGTCTATTGCGGTTCCATCGGCGTCGAGTACATGCACATCGCCGAACTGGAGGAACGCGCCTGGATCCAGGAGCGCATCGAAGGCCATGACAAATACGTGTCGTTCACCGACATGGGCAAGCATGCGATCTTGCAGAAGGTGATCGAGGCCGAGAGTTTCGAGCAGTTCCTCAACGTCAAGTACACCGGCACCAAGCGCTTCGGCCTGGACGGTGGCGAGGCGACCATCCCGGCGCTCGAGGCGATCATCAAGCGCGCCGGCGCGCTCGGCGTGCAGGAGATCGCCATCGGCATGCCGCACCGCGGCCGCCTCAACGTGCTCGCCAACGTGATGTCGAAGCCGTTCCGGGCGATCTTCAACGAATTCCGCGGCGGCTCGTCCACACCCGACGAGGTCGAGGGCTCGGGTGACGTGAAGTACCATCTGGGCAGCTCGTCGGATCGCGAGTTCGACGGCAATACGGTTCACCTGTCGCTGTCCGCGAACCCGTCCCACCTGGAAGCGGTCGATCCCGTCGTGATGGGCAAGGTGCGCGCCAAGCAGGACCAGCGCGGCGACAAGGACCGCAGCCAGGTCATGGGCCTGCTGCTGCATGGCGACGCCGCGTTCGCCGGCCAGGGTCTGGTGCCCGAGTGTCTTGGGCTAAGCCAGCTCAAGGGCTACCGCATCGGCGGCGTGATCCATTTCATCGTCAACAACCAGATCGGCTTCACCACGTCGCCGATGTATTCACGCTCGTCGCCCTATCCGTCCGACATCGCCAAGGGCATCCAGGCGCCGATCTTCCACGTCAACGGCGACGATCCCGAAGCCGTGGTGCATGTCGCCAAGCTCGCCACCGAGTTCCGCCAGCGGTTCAAGAAGGACGTGGTCATCGACATGTTCTGCTACCGCCGGTTCGGCCACAACGAGACCGACGAGCCCATGTTCACCCAGCCGCTGATGTACCAGCGGATCAAGGACCAGCCGACGGTCACCAGTATCTATGCCCGCCGCCTGGCCCAGCAGGGACTGGTCGACGAGACCGAGTTCAAGCGCATGCAGGCCGAGTTCCGAGGCATGCTGGACATGGAGTTCGAGGTCGCCGAATCCTTCAAGCCCAACAAGGCCGACTGGCTGGAAGGCCGCTGGGCCGGACTGAAGCGGGCACGCGGCACGGTTCGGCGCGGCCGCACCGCCGAGGACGAGGACACGCTGCGCCGGCTGATCGAGGTGCTGACCACGGCGCCCAAGGGCTTCAATGTCCACAAGACGCTGCAACGCCAGCTCGACCGCAAGCGCGAGACGCTGGAAAGCGGGACCGGCATCGACTGGGCGACCGCCGAGGCGCTGGCGTTCGGCTCGCTGCTGGACGAAGGCTTCCATGTGCGTCTCTCCGGACAGGATTCCGGCCGCGGCACGTTTTCGCAGCGGCACGCCGTGTTCACCGACCAACTCACCGGCGAGCGCTATACCCCTCTCGACCATGTGAGCGACGAGGCCAAGTTCGAGGTCATCGATTCCATGCTGTCGGAAGCGGCGGTGATGGGTTTTGAATACGGGTTCTCGCTGGCCGAGCCGAATGCGCTGGTGCTGTGGGAGGCCCAATTCGGCGACTTCGCCAACGGCGCCCAGGTGATCATCGACCAGTTCCTTGCGGCCGGCGAGCTGAAGTGGCTGCGCATGAGCGGCCTCGTCCTGCTGCTGCCGCATGGCTTCGAGGGCCAGGGACCCGAGCATTCCTCGGCCCGGCTGGAGCGCTATCTGCAGATGTCGGCCGAGGACAACTGGCAGGTCGCCAACTGCACCACGCCCGCCAACTATTTCCATATCCTGCGCCGCCAGATGCACCGCGAGTTCCGCAAGCCGCTAGTGCTGATGACGCCCAAGAGCCTGCTGCGGCACAGGCTGTGCGTCTCGCACCTGTCGGACATGGCGCGCGGCACCTCGTTCCACCGCATC
>CAMBYA010000129.1 GCA_945872035.1 Rhizobium sp. Q54 | reverse complement strand
TCCGTCGGTAATGGTGTCAGCATATTCGGCTGTATCGGTCTTCCTAGATCCGTCGTGTCAGTCGTAACGGAACGCTTTCTTCCGAAAGCCCAACTCGTTCCCACCGTTTCGCGTCCGTCTCCGAGCGGCGAGAGCCTAGCTCATTTTCGGGCGCAGCGGGTTCAAAAATTTGCCATACTCGGCCCCTGATGGGCGAGGGCGCCGGTTCTTAAGGGGAAACCGCTGGAAAGGCAAGAGTCGAGGAAGCAGGCCCGTCCTGCGCCGGGCGTGAAACACCGCGCCGCGCCGCGTCGGCCCGCCAACGAGGCCTATCTGGAGCGCGCCGCCGCGCACTATCTGGCCCGCTTCGCATCGAGCGTTGGAAACTTCAAGGACGTGCTCTGGCGAAAGGTCGACCGGCGCGGACTCGCGGACGGCGTCGACCGGGCCACGGCCCAGCAATGGATCGACGCCATCGCCGAAAGGTTTATCGCCCTTGGCCTGTTGAATGACGAGGTCTTCGCCCAGGCCCGCGCCGGCTCGCTGCTGCGACGGGGCAAGCCCCGGCGCATGATCCAGTCGGCGCTGCTGGCGAAAGGCGTGACCGCCGATGTCGCTGCCGACGCCATCGCGTCGCTGTCCGAGCACTCTGGCGATCCCGACCTCGACGCGGCGGTCGCCTTCGCCCGGCGCAAGCGGCTCGGACCGTACGGCGTCCCCGCGGCGAACGATGACCGTCGCCGCAAGGAACTCGCCGCCTTCGCGAGGGCCGGCTTTTCCTACCAGATGGCGCGTCGCGTGCTCGACGGCCTGGAATGAGGAAGCTCATGCGTCTTCCGCTCGCCGGACTGTATGTCCTCCTGCTGGTTTCCGGCAGTGTCGCCTCGGCGTTCTCGTCGGACCCGCCGGATACCGGTGTCGCTCAATCGCTGCCGCTGGCGCCGCTGACCGTGGTGACACGGGGCGGCAGCGTGTCGCTTCAGGTGCAGGTTGCCGATACCGAAGCGCGCCGCCAGACCGGGCTGATGTACCGCGCATCCATGCCGGAAAAGGAAGGCATGTTGTTTCTCTTCCCGGAAGTCCGGCCCGTCGCGTTCTGGATGAAGAATACGGTCCTGTCCCTGGACATCATCTTCATCGACGACGCGGGCAGGGTGATGAACATCGCGCGGGGCACGACGCCTCATTCGCTTCAGCCGATCCCGGCGGACGGTCCCACTCGGGCCGTTCTCGAGCTCAACGCGGGCGCCAGTGCCCGGCTGGGCATCGACCCGGGCGACCGCGTGCTTTACCAGGCGCTTGAAAGTCCCAGGCAACCGCGCTGATTTGCCCCGAGTGATTTCCGGCGGGTGTCCACGAGCCCGCTGACGGCACCTGGGCCGCGGCAGGTGTATCGGTGCTTGACGCCGGGAATCATTGGCCTGTTTACTAGCCCGCGATATCGGGCCAACACGCGAGTAACTCGCCTATCGTTTCGTCACCGTCGTCCGGCTTCGGGATTGAAACGGAATCAGGAAATGCCTCTACATGCCTCTCCTTGAACTCAAGGAACTCAAACGACTGGGCTACGGCTTCGGCATAAGGCAACAGGCGATGCTCGCGACCGCCTATCAGACCGCCGAGGGGGATATTCCCTCACCCCGGGACACGGCGGCACTGGTGGACAAGCTGGGATCGTGCCTGCCGGATGGCAATGGCGCGGGCCTGTTTGCGGCCGGCGACAGTCTTTCCTTCGTCGACCCTGCGAACTGGGCCGGAGCGCTGCAGCGCCGGGCGCGCATTCCGGTTTTCGCGTCGCCGATCCTGCTGTCGCGTCGTCCCGCCGAGGGCGGCGGGGAAACCATCAGCTGTCTGTTTCCCTATGCGGACATGGAAGCAGCCCGAATGGCGCTCGTTTTCATGGTCGAACTGGTCAACGGCTTCTGCGACGCCGCGGCAAAAGGCGAGACCGGGCCGGCGCTGGACACCGTGGCGACGAGGGTCGACGAGGTTGTCGGCAAGCTGTCCGCCCGCGCGCCGAACGGGGTCAATACCTACCGGATCTGCGAGGCCGCGTTCCACGAGCGCATTCCTTTTTCCATGTTCTTTCGCGACATGCTGCTGCTCGGCGAGGGTGTCAGGCTGAGGCGCATGCTCAGCACGATTACCGACGAGGTCAGCGCCATCGGCGTCGCCATTGCGCGCAACAAGATGCAGACGGCCATGTCCCTGCGGCAGGCGGGCTTTCCGACCGTAAGGCATGCCGCGGCCACGTCCGAGGACCATGCCGTCACTCTCGCGGGCCAGACCGGGTTTCCCACGGTCGTAAAGCCGGCGGACGCCGACGGCGGCGCCGGCGTATCGGCCGGCCTGATGACCGAGGCGGGAGTCAGGACGGCCTACAGGGCGGCGCGCGAGGTCTCGAAGAACGTTATCGTCGAGGCGTTCGTCACGGGGAACAACTACCGGGTGCATGTCTGCAACGGCAGAATCGTCAAGACGACGTTGCGGCGTCCGGGTGGCGTGGAAGGCGATGGTGTCAGCAGCATCCGCGATCTGGTCGAGGGGCAGAAGGACAGCGCTCAATCCCAGAGGCGCCGGCTGGAGCGCGGGCGCTATCTGCTGGAACTTGACGAGGAGGCGCAGGAGCTGCTCGCCGAGGCTGGACTGAGCGAGGCTTCGGTGCCTGCCGCGGGAGAGTTCATAGCGCTGCGTCGACGGTCAAACGTCTCGACCGGCGGCACCACGACGGATGTGAAAGGCACGCTGCATCCCGACAACGAGGACCTGTTCCGGCGCGCCGCCAATCTGCTCGGGCTCGATTTCGCGGGGATCGACTACATCTCGCCGGACATCTCGAAGTCCTGGTGCGAGGTTCCATCGGCGATCTGCGAGATCAATGCCCAGCCGCAGCTCGGCAACGACCTGAACCCGACGCTCTACAATGAATTGCTGCGCGAGTATCTAGGCTCGGCACGTGTGCCGTGGGTTCTCGTGCTCGGCGGCGATGGCGCCAGCGTGCGGACGCGGTCGCTCGGCGAGCGCATACGAAAAAGCGTCGATCAGCGCGCGTCGCCGGCGGTGGTCGCCTCTGCCAGCGGCGTCTGGTCCGGTGCGTCCCGCATCTCCGGGGCGCAAGGGACGCTGGCGGCTGCCTGCGAGAGCGTCCTGCTGGGCCGCTTCGCCGCCGCCGCCGTCGTGGTCGCCGACCCGTCGCTGGTCGTTGGTTGCGGGCTGCCGACGGAAGATCTGGAATTCGTCGTTCTGACCAACGAGCCTCGGGCATCCGCGAGCGATTTCGAGCTCTGCCGGAAGCTCGTCGGACCGCATATCCGCAAGGGGCTGCTGCTGGAGCCTGGGGATCCGGCGCTCCCTGTGCTCAGGGCGCAGCTGCCGGCGCAGAAACTGTTCCTGGTCTCTCCGGGCCCAGCCGATCAGTCCCTTGTTGCGCACCTGTCCGAAGGTGGCCGTGCGGTGTGGCTCGAGAGCAAGGACGGATCGTCCGAGTGCCGAGTCGTGATGGGCGTGGGCGACACGCGTGTTTCGCTCGGCTCGGTCGGCGGCGCTGGAACTGATGCGCGGATCGTCTGGGATGCCCTGGTCGCCCGCGTGATCCAGGTCCATTTACCGGCTCCCGGGAAGCCCGCCGATCTTCAGCAAGGAAGCATGAGCAAATGACGCTGGAGATGCAGGCGGTCGGACAGGGCTTCGAGTTTTCCGCAGCGGCGGCGCGCATCGCGGCGCTGCGCGAGTCGGTCTACAATCGGCCGGTGGAAGCGGGGTTTCTCGGCGCGGTCGGCGAAATCGTCATGGTGCTGAGCAGTCCACGCTCCGGGTCGAGCCTGCTGGCGTCGGTGCTGCGGCGCACCGACCAGGTGATGAACTTCCAGGGGGCGATCACGCCGTTCCTCGGCATGGCCGACCTGCGCTATCCGGTCAGCGGCGACACCGATGCGCTCGAGGCCCGGCACGCGTCACTCGCGCCTTGGCTCGAACCCTACCTGGCGCAGGAATGCGGCTATCCGCTCGACCGGCTGGAGAGCCAGGCGGACCGCGACCAGTTCGCCGTGGACCTCGCCATCCGGCTATGCATGCAGTGGCCCGATATCGCCTTCGGGATCGAGGACGTGCGCTCCGCCACCAACCATGCGCTCGACGAGACCGTGCGGGATTTCGGCTGGAACGACGGGGAATTCCGCGATCCCAAGCTGTTCCATGCGCTGCTGATCCGGCGTCTGCGGCCAGCTTATCCGGAACTGAACCCGTATCTCTACGATATCGACGCCGCGATGATCCGCGACCTGATGCCCGATGCCCCGGTGGTCGTCACCCTGCCATCCGGCCGGTTCGTCGAGATGCCGCCGCTGATCACCATCCGGCCCTGGCGCCGGGCGACGGCGGCCGACCTCAAGGGCAAGCCGCTGGTGATGAAGACCGTCGCAAACACCTTCCGCATGCCGTTCTTGTCGGCCCTGTTTCCCTCGGCGCGGATGCGGGTGATGCACCTGACCCGCAGCGTCGCCGGCAGCGCCAATGGCATGTATGACGGCTGGATGCATGCGGGCTTCTGGGCGGCGCACATTGTCGACGGCGACCTCGCCATTCCCGGCTATTCGGACAGATTTCCCGATTGGGGCAGGCACTGGTGGAAGTTCGGTCTGTTTCCCGGCTGGCAGGCCCACCGCACCAGCAGTCCGGTGGACATCGCCGCTGCGCACTGGCGCACCTGTCACGAAACTATCCTGGCGTGGCTCGCCGCCCATCCCGGGCAGGCGGCGGACTCGATCCGGGTGCATGGCGAGGATTTCCTCGACAACCCGCACAAGAAGGCCGGCACGCTGGCACGGATCGCCGACTGGCTGGGCGTCGGCATGGACGAAGGCCTGTCCTACGCGGCCGAGAACGATCTGCCGCTGCAGCTCGCCACGGTCAAGCCCGCGCCGCAGCGCTGGCGCAAGCGCTCCGACGAGCTGGCCCACATCCTGAAGGATCCCCGCAACGGCGACCTGATGGTGCGGCTGGGGTACGACCCCGACCCGGAAACCTGGTAAGGCGTCCGACCCGACGACCCGGCCTTGAGACCGCACGGTACTTCGTGTATCTCCTCGCCTGAGTTTCTCGGGGTGTAGCTCAGCCTGGTAGAGTGCCTGCTTTGGGAGCAGGATGTCGGAGGTTCGAATCCTCTCGCCCCGACCAGTCAAACGCAGGACGATCAACATGCAGGCAACGATCTTCAAGCCGGCCAAGAACGCCATGCAGTCGGGATGGGCGAACACCCGCAAATGGCTTCTGGTCCACGAGCCGCAGCGCGCCAAGCGTATCGACGACCTGATGGGCTATACCAGTTCGGACGACACCTCGCGCCAGGTTCGCCTCGCCTTCGATACCCAGGAAGAGGCGGTCGCCTACGCCGAGAAGCACGGCCTGTCGTATCAGGTGCAGGAGCCTCATGCGCGCCAGCTGAGAATCAAGGCCTACGCCGACAACTTCAAGTACACCCGGCAGACCCGGTCTGCCTGAGTACGTCACGGGCCCCGTAGCTCAACAGGATAGAGCACCTGCCTTCTAAGCAGGATGTTGCGTGTTCGAGTCACGCCGGGGTCGCCACGATCGCAGGGGAGAGCGATGTCGAGCAGCCAGCTTGCCTATGTGTCCATGACCGGCCCGGACCGGGTCGGGCTGATCTCGGCGGTCACCGCCCGGCTGTTCGACCTGGGTGCCAACCTGGCCGATACCAATTTCGCGGTGCTCGGCACCGGCTTCGAGTTCAACGCGGTTTGTGACGTGCCGGGCGACCTGCGCCTCGACGACGTTGCAGGCGAACTCCGGTCGTTGCCCCAGCTTGCCGGCGCCGAGGTCTCGGTGACGCCGTTCATCCACGCGGCCACCCAGGCCGAGAACGCCCGCATCACCCATATCATCGACGTGGTCGGCGGCGACCGTCCCGGGCTGGTCGCCCGGCTGACCGAGGCGTTCCAGGATTACGATGCCAACATCGTCCGCATGAACTCCACGCGCCTTCCCGGCAGCGGCGACGATGCCGACTACATGACGCGCTTCGAGGTGTATATCCCCGAGCGGGCCGATGCCTGCCTGGCGGCCATCGACAACACCGCCCAGCAGCTGTCCTGCACCTGCCGCTGGCAGGTCGTCTGAGCGACTTTCCACTCCTACCCCGACGTCTTCGGCGCCGCAGATATCCAGCGGTTTAGACGCTATTGCAAATCGTTCGCATTTTCCTTGACGGATGTTTAGGGGCTGTGCATGGTGCCGGTCACTATTAGGAGTCATTCGCAGTTGCAACTGCAACCGCGGGCGGCGTCCCGGCCGGATGGTAACGACCACCAAGCAAGCCAAGAAAGGTACAGGAATGAGGAAGTTTTCCGCACGTGAAGGGATCGGGTTTGTCTCTCGCCATGCCATTGCCGGCACGGCCTTCGCCCTGACGGTCGCTGCCGTGCCGGCGCAGGCGCAGGAGACACAGCCGGCCGCCGGGCCGCAGGTACTCGGGCCGGTCCGTGTCGAGGGTACCGCGTTCGGCATTCAGCCGCCGGCCGACGGTGGCTACAAGGCCGAGCGGACCACTGCCGCCACCAAGACCGACACGCCGCTGCTCGATGTCCCGCAGTCCGTGTCGGTAGTCAACCAGAGCCAGATCAAGGACCAGGCCATGACCAGCATGGCCGATGCGGTCCGCTACACGCCCGGCCTGGGCTTCGCCCAGGGCGAGGGCAACCGGGATACGCCGGTTTTCCGCGGCAACAGTTCGACGGCGGACTTCTTCGTCGACGGCATCCGCGACGACGTCCAGTATTTCCGCGACCTGTACAACATCGAGCGGGTGGAGATATTCCGCGGCCCCAACGCCATGATCTTCGGACGCGGCGGCGTCGGCGGCG
>CAMBYA010000128.1 GCA_945872035.1 Rhizobium sp. Q54 | reverse complement strand
TCCGGCATCGAAAGTCACCTGGTGGTCTCGAAGGCCGCCGAGTTGACGCTGGGCTACGAGACCGACATGAAACCCGCCGAGGTCAGGGCGCTGGCCGACCACTATTATCCGGCCGCCGATGTCGGCGCGGCCATCGCATCCGGCTCGTTCCGGGGCCTCGGCATGGCCATCGCGCCCTGCTCGGTGCGCTCCATGTCGGAGATCGCGACCGGCGTCACCACCACTTTGCTCACCCGCGCCGCCGACGTCACCCTCAAGGAACGCCGCCGGCTGGTGCTGATGCTGCGCGAGTCGCCGCTGCATCTGGGCCATCTCCGCACCATGGCGGCGCTGACCGAGATGGGCGCCATCATCGCGCCGCCGCTGCCCGCCTTCTACCCGCGCCCGGAAACCGTGCAGCAGATCGTCGATCATTCGGTGGGCCGCCTGCTCGATCTTTTCGGCATCGACAACGAGCTCGCCTTTCGCTGGCGGGAGGATTAGAGCGCGTTCGGCTGGTGGTGCATTGCGTCGATCAGCGGCCTGGAGGATTCCAGAAACTGGTCCACGTCGATCCCCAGCCCTTCCGCATAGAGCCCCAGATTGGCCAACGCCGCAGCCGTGTTGGCCTCCCCCGCCTCTCCCAGTGCCTCGAGCGTGTCCTGCTCGAGCTTTTCCGCCGCCAGTTCGGCTTTCTTGACCGCGTCGCGGACCGCTGCGTCCTTCGGCAGCGTCCGGCGCATCTCGCGCAACGGCCGGATGTAGGACTGGACCGGCGCGGCCGCCTCCAGCGCCTGCTCGAGCGCCTCCGGAGTCAGCGCCCGGCCGATCCACAGGCAATAGAGCACCAGGTTCACGTCGGCGCCGAAACGATCCTGCAAATCCAGGCACGCCGACTCGACGCCGGGCGCGCCGTAGATCCGCAGGGAAAAACTCCAGAATGTGCCGGCAGGGGACATATGCGACCGAAAGGCTCACGGATTTCGCGGTACGCTGTTATCATACGCGCGGGAACCTTTCTTACTCCACGGAACGATGATCGATCGAGCGGCGCTGGAAGCCAAACTGGCCCAGTTGGAGATTGAACACAGCGATCTGGACGCTTCGATCTTGGCCCTGCAGACGCAGGCGCATGTGGATCAGATTCGCGTCCAGCGGCTGAAGAAGCGCAAACTGGCCCTGAAGGACCAGATCGCGCAGGTGCGCAGCCAGCTCACTCCCGACATCATCGCCTGACGGTGCGCCGCCACCACCAGGCAATGCCCCAACCCTGCGCTTGCTCCCGGCGGATTCCCGCCTATAATCGCGCGCTTTTCCGGTGGAAGGCAACGTAATGGCGGACACGCCGCTGGTCGGGATCATCATGGGGAGCCAGTCCGACTGGACCACCATGAAGCATGCCGCCGACATCCTGGACGAACTCGGCATCGCCTACGAGGCCCGCATCGTCTCGGCGCATCGCACGCCCGACCGCATGGTCGAATACGCCAAGACCGCGCGCAGCCGCGGGCTGAAGGCGATCATCGCCGGCGCCGGCGGCGCTGCCCATCTTCCCGGCATGACCGCGTCGATGACCATCCTTCCCGTGTTCGGCGTGCCCGTCGAATCGAAGGCGCTCAAGGGCCAGGACAGCCTGCTGTCGATCGTCCAGATGCCCGGCGGCATACCGGTCGGCACTCTCGCCATCGGCGTGGCAGGCGCCAAGAACGCCGGGTTGCTCGCGGCCCGCGTCGTCGCGCTGATGGACGAGAAGGTCGCCGCCCGGCTCGAGGCCTGGCACCGCGCGCTGACCGACTCCGTCGCCGCCGAACCCGTCGACGAGGCATAGCAGGCCCCATGCGCATCGCACCAGGCGGGACGATCGGCATCCTCGGGGGTGGCCAGCTGGGCCGCATGCTGGCGCAGGCGGCGAAGAAGCTGGGCTATCGAACGGTGGTCTTCACGCCCGAGGAGGACAGCCCCGCCTCGCAGGTGGCCGACGAGACCATCATCGCGCCCTACAAGCGCGAGGAAGCGCTCAAGGCATTCGCCGACAAGGTCGACGTGATGACCTACGAGTTCGAGAACATTCCGCAGCAGACCGTGCTGTTCGCCAGCAAGGACAAGCCGGTACAGCCCTCTCTCCTCGCCCTGAAGACGTCGCAGAACCGGCTCGACGAGAAAACCTATCTCAACCGCATCGGCGTGCCGACCACGCCGTTCGCCGCCGTCCAGCTGCTCGACGACCTGGTCGGCGAGGCGCCGCTGCTGGGCTTTCCCTGCGTGCTGAAAACCCAGCGCGGCGGCTATGACGGCAAGGGCCAGGTGCTGATCCGCGAGCGGCGGGACATGGGCAAGGCCTATGCCCAGATGCTCGGGCAGTCCTGCATCATCGAGGCGTTCGTCGAGTTTACCCGCGAGTTGTCCATCGTCTGCGTGCGCGGCCAGTCGGGCGCCATCCAGTTCTACCCGGTGGTCGAGAACGAGCACCGCAACCACATCCTGTTCCGCACCACGGCGCCAGCGCTGATCTCGGAGCGGCTGGAGCAGCGCGCCCAGACCATCGCCACCAAGATCGCCGAGGGCCTGGACTATATCGGCGTGCTGACTGTGGAGCTGTTCGAGACCGTCGACGGCGGCCTGCTGGTCAACGAGACCGCGCCGCGGGTGCACAATTCCGGCCACTGGACCATCGAAGGCGCGAAAACCAGCCAGTTCGAGAATCACATCCGCGCCATCTGCGGTCTGCCGCTGGGCCCCACCACCCAGACCCACCGCGCGGTGATGACCAACCTGATCGGCGACGATGTCGACAAGGTGGCCGACTGGCAGGCGATGCCCAGCACCTATGTCCACCTCTACGGCAAGGCGGAAGCACGCCCGGGACGCAAGATGGGCCACGTCACCCAGATCTATCCGCTGGACGACTGACTTCCAGGCTCCCCTCGCCGCGAGGCCAGCGGCACCGGGCCGCGCGACCGTTGGCGCATAATCCCACCTTGCTCTAACATGCGGCCGGACGGCCTCGCGGGAGCCGGCCGGATCGGCGCCGGCAACGGACCCTGCCGACAGAGTGGAGAGATGAATGGCCCTGCAAGATCACGGTCTCGCGCCCAAGCCCTCCTATGTGCCCGACGACCGGGTCGTCGATATCGACATGTACAACCCGGCGAACGTTTCGGCGGACTTCCATGTCGCGTGGAAGACCATCCAGGACCAGGCCCGGTACAATGTCATGTGGACCCCGCGCAACGGCGGCCATTGGATCGCGCTGCGCGGCGACTCCCTGACCGCGGCGCTCAACGACTACGAGACATTTTCCAACCGCATCATCCTGGTGCCCCGATCCATCGGCGAGCTGCACAACATGCTGCCCACCACGCTCGATCCGCCCGAGCACCGTGCCTACCGGAATGTGATCAACCCCGGCTTCGTTCCAAGCCGGATGCGCGGCCTGGAAGCGACGATCCGGTCGATCTCGGTCGAGCTGATCGAGGCGGTGCGCACGTCCGGCTCATGCGATCTCATTACCGCCTATGCCGAGCAGTTCCCGGTGCGCGTTTTCCTCGCCATGGTCGACCTGCCGCTCACCGATGCGAAAAAGCTGAAGCGCCTGTCGGACCAGCTCGTGCGCCCGGACGGGTCCATGACCTATGAGGAAATACGGCAGGCGTTCAGCGACTACGCCGGACCCTATATCGAGGCGCGCCGGGCCAACCCCGGCGACGACTTTTTCAGCGAAATCGTCAATGCCAAGGTCGCAGGCCGCGCGCTGACCTTCGATGAATGCATCAATTTCATCACCCAGATCCTGATTGCCGGCCTCGACACCGTGGTCAATTTCATGGGCTACCTCTTCCTGTACCTGGCGCGAAACCCGGAAGACCGGCGGCGCCTTGCGGCAGACCATTCCCTCATCCCCGCGGCGGTCGAGGAACTGGTGCGGCGCTATGGGCTGGTCACCATCGGCCGGCTCGTCACCCGCGACGTCGACTTTCACGGCGCCGCCCTGAAGAAGGATGACATGATCGTCCTGCCGACCCAGTTGCACGGCCTCGATGAGCGGGAAAACGCGGACCCCATGACGGTCGATTTCGCCCGGCCGCCCTACAAGCATTCTGGCTTCGGCAAGGGTCCGCACCATTGCGTGGGGGCGCCGCTGGCGCGGGTCGAAATACGCGTCACTCTCGAGGAGTGGCTGTCGCGCATCCCTGAATTCAGCGTCGCGCCGGACGCGGTGATCGAATGCATGGGCGGCATCGTCGGGTGCGTTCGCGAGCTGCCGCTGGTGTGGGACCCGGCGACGACCCGCGTGCCGGCGTGACCGCGCGCCTGACTGGGAAGACCACGTGCAGCGGCGACCGGCAATGATCGGCTGAAAGAACCCGTCTGATGAAAAGAGCCCTGATCACCGGCGTTACCGGCCAGGACGGCGCCTATCTGACCGAACTGCTGCTCGCCAAGGGCTATGAGGTGCACGGGGTGAAGCGCCGCTCCTCCTCCTTCAACACGGGCCGCATCGACCACCTCTATCAGGACCCGCACGAGGATGATCCTCGGCTGTTCCTGCACTATGGCGACATGACCGATGCGACCAACCTGATCCGCATCGTGCAGGAGACGCAGCCGGACGAGATCTACAACCTGGCGGCGCAGAGCCATGTCCAGGTCAGCTTCGAGACGGCGGAGTACACGGGGAACGCCGATGCCCTTGGCACCTTGCGCCTGCTCGAAGCAATCAGGCTGCTGGGCATGACCGATCGCACCCGATTCTACCAGGCGGCGACGTCCGAGCTATATGGCAGGGCCAGGGAGATTCCCCAGTCGGAAACGACGCCGTTTCATCCGCGCTCTCCCTATGCCGTCGCCAAGCTCTATGCCTACTGGATCGCGGTCAACTACCGCGAGGCCTATGGCATCCACGCCTCGAACGGCATCCTGTTCAACCACGAAAGCCCCATTCGCGGCGAGACCTTCGTCACCCGCAAGATCACCCGCGCCGTCGCCGCCATCCATCACGGCCTCCAGGACCGGGTATATCTGGGCAATCTGGCCGCGGCGCGGGATTGGGGGCATGCGCGAGACTATGTCGAGGGCATATGGCGCATCGTCCAGCATCCCACGCCCGACGACTTCGTGCTGGCCACGGGCAAGGCCCGCACGGTCAGGGAATTCGTCGAGCGGGCCTTCGCCGAGGTCGGCACCGATATCGTCTGGCGCGGCGAGGGTGTCGAGGAGACCGGCGTCGATCGCAAGTCGGGCCGCACGCTGGTTGAGGTCGATCCGAGGTATTTCCGGCCGACGGAGGTGAATATGTTGGTCGGCGATCCAGCCAAGGCCCGGCGTGAGCTGGGATGGACGGCGACCACGAGCTTCGAGGACCTCGTCCGCGAGATGGTGGCGGAAGATCTGCGGTCGGTCGTCGATGAGGCGCGCCATCGCCGCCTCGACGAGGATCGTGTCGGCGTGGCCGGAGGCGCCCGATCTCCGCGCTGACGACCGCCGGATAACAACGCTTCCGCCCGCTGTCGCAATATCTTCGCCGGCACCGGTGCCTGACCTATAAGGTTTGTCCAAAGGCAACAATGCCCGGGAACCGGCGCTTGAAAACCGTCATGACGACATTCGGGAGGAACGAGCAATACGTTCCCTATTGTGTTGACGCCCTGGCCCATTTCTGGCCGGAGATGACCGATCTCCTTGTCTTCAGCGATCACGGGAGTTTTTCTTACGCCCGAAAGATCATCTCCAAGGAAAGCAGATGGGTGCCCATGGTGCTCGAATGCCTGACGATGGCGATCGAGCAGAACTCGTTGAACACCGAGGATTTCATTGTCCTGTTGCTGGAAGACCATATTCCGCATGATCGAATTCCGAATGATGTGATCGTTGCTTTATCCGACAGGCTATTTGACCTCGAAAAAACCTATCTGAATCTTGCAGGTCATGGCCGGGCGGAGCTTGTTTCCCGCCGTGACGGCGTTTTGCTCCATCGCATGGACTACCAATGGTTCAGTTCGCTGCATCCGGCAATCTGGTCCGTGCGGCATCTGCTGGACACGTTGGCGGTCGCATCGGAGCAAGATCTGCTCGACCCATGGGAGTTTGAAACCGTCCGTCTGGCGCGGACGCACCATTACACAACGGGCACCAGGGTGTGGCCGTCGCCGTTCAGCGGGTTTCTGATCGGCGGCCGGGTCAACAGGCGGGCGCTCGCCACCTTGACGGCAAACGCCGTCCGGCCGCTCCGGCGGAAGCTGATCAGGCAGCTGTTGCGGGAGTTGCCGGGGCGGATCTGGCGCCGGGTCCGCAGCCGGTTTCGTGCCCCGCGCAGCAAGGCCGGGCCACCTGGAGCGAAAACCACCGCGACCTAAGGCTTCATCCGGCTTTCGCCCGGGTAGCGCAGGCGCGCCAGCAGGGCCGCCAGCGACGGGGAGTCCTTCAGCGTTTCCCGGACCTTCAGCTTGGCCTTTTCGACAGCCATGACGTTCTCGATCCGACGGTCCAGGAAGGCCCAGGTATCGGCGCTGTCTTCCGACATGTCGCCGACCCAGTGGACCAGCGTGCTGGAATACACCGCCGCCAGCGTGGCGCGCTTGGTGTAGAAGGAGAAATCGGTCGAGGTGTCGCCCGCCGCGCGCCACATCAGGTCGACGGTGCGCGACAGCGCCTTCAGCCCCAGCGCCGCGTGCTGCGGAAACGCGACAAGGCTGAGCGCCCGGCGTTCCGCCTCCTTGTAGTCGGCGATCACGTCGATTCGGGTCCTGACCACGGTGCGGATGCGGTCGCGCATGCGCATCTCGCCGATGCCCAGTTCGGCGACTCGGTCGAGCATGCGCAAATCCGCGTCGCGGGCGAAGAAGTCGAGCAGATCGGTCGCGCCGCCCGGAAACGCCATGCC
>CAMBYA010000127.1 GCA_945872035.1 Rhizobium sp. Q54 | reverse complement strand
GCCCGAGATGGAGACCGTCTCGCAGCAGCTCGACCGGCTGCGCCGCGAGCGCGATACCATGGGCCCGGTCAACCTCCGCGCCGACGCGGAGGCCGTCGAGGTCCAGGCCCAGATCGACAACATGGCGCGCGAGCGCGACGACCTGGAAGCTGCCATCGGCAAGCTGCGCCACGCCATCGCCGCCCTCAACAAGGAAGGCCGCGAGCGGCTGCAGGCGGCGTTCGGCACGGTCAACGACCATTTCGAGCAGCTGTTCACCCACCTGTTCGGCGGCGGCGCGGCCCACCTGGAACTCTCGGACTCCGACGATCCGCTCGACGCCGGCCTGGAAATCTTCGCCAGCCCGCCGGGCAAGCGGCTGCAGAACCTGTCGCTGCTGTCCGGCGGCGAGCAGGCGCTGACCGCGCTGGCCCTGATCTTCGCCGTGTTCCTGACCAATCCCGCGCCGATCTGCATCCTGGACGAGGTCGACGCGCCGCTCGACGACGCCAATGTGGAGCGGTTCTGCAACCTGCTGCACGATATCTCGGGCCAGACCGGGACCCGTTTCCTGGTGGTCACCCACCACGCGCTGACAATGGCGAACCTGCACCGCCTCTACGGTGTTACCATGTCGGAGCGAGGCATCTCGCAGCTGGTTTCCGTGGACTTGGGAGAAGCTGAGCAACTGGTTGCGGCGGAGTAAGTGCAGGGCACTGTTGCACTAACGTCGCGTCGCGATTTTTTGCATATCAGTCAATAGCTTATGACGTTCCCCCGCATGCTTGACAGGCCATATTGGCCCGCCTATGGTGCACGCGCCTTTGGGGAATCGAGTCGATACCCGAAAGGAGGCTTGTTTGGACGATCGTGATCCGCCCAGCGCGGCGTCGGACCTCCAGGCCCGCATCGACGAGGCGCGCCGCAAGGCCGCGCCCCCGCCTCCCAAGCCAGCCAGCGCCAAGGCTGTCAGCATGAGGGCAGGGATCGAGTTGTTCGCGGGCGTGGCGTTCGGGCTCATCGCCGGGATCGCCCTGGACCGTTGGCTTGGCACCGCGCCGTGGCTGATGGTCGTGCTCATGATACTGGGCATCGCGGCCGGATTGCGAAACACCATCCGGGCCGCGCAAGAGGATAACAGGAAGGCCCGGAAGGATACCGATACCGGGCCCTGATACAGGGAATGCCCCGTGGCTGCTGGTCATAATCCGCTCGAACAGTTCCAGATCAAGACGCTGCTGCCCATCGAAGCGGGCGGCTATGACATTTCCTTCACCAATTCCTCGGTATTCATGGTCACCACCGTCGCGGTGATCACGGTGTTCATGCTCGCGGGCGCCAGAAAGAAGGCCCTGGTTCCCGGCCGCTGGCAGTCCATGGTCGAGATGAGCTACGAGGCCATCGCCGGCATGATCCGCGACACCGTCGGGTCGGGCGGGAAGAAGTATTTCCCGTTCATCTTCAGCCTGTTCATGTTTGTGCTGATCGCCAACCTGTCCGGCATGGTTCCCTACACCTTCACGGTGACGAGCCACATCGCCGTCACCTTCGCTTTGGCCGCGGTGGTGTTCTTCGGTGTCACCATCATCGGCTTCGCCAAGCATGGCCTGGGCTACCTGAAGCTGTTCGCGCCGTCGGGCGTGCCGCTTCCCGTGCTGTTCCTGCTGGTGCCGATCGAGATCATCTCGTATCTGATGCGCCCGATCAGCCTTTCGGTCCGACTGTTCGCCAACATGATGGCCGGCCACGTGATGCTGAAGGTGTTCGCCGGCTTCGTGATCTCGCTGGGCGCCATCCTGGTTCCGCTGGGCATCTTCCCGCTGGCATTCATGGTCGCGCTGACCGGCCTCGAAGTGCTGGTCGCCGTCCTGCAGGCCTACATCTTCTCGATCCTGACCTGCATCTACCTCAACGATGCAATCCATCTGCACTGACAAGAAAACAACAACACACAGCTAAGGAATTGATCCATGGAAGCTGAAGCCGCAAAGCTCATTGGTGCCGGTATCGCCGCCACCGCCCTCATTGGCGCCGGTATCGGCGTGGGTATCGTGTTCGGCAGCTATCTGCAGGGTGCGCTGCGCAACCCGGCCGCCGCCTCGACCCAGACCACCAACATGTTCCTGGGCTTCGCGCTCTGCGAAGCGACCGGCCTGTTCGGTCTGCTCGTCTCCATGATGATCCTGTTCGGCTAACCGAACCGGATCGGGGATGCCCCGCATGCGCCAGTTCTCAACAGCGGCTCTGGTACTGACCGGATTCTTCGCCGTCGCGGCCGGACAGGCCGCGCACGCGGCGGAGGGCGGCCTGCCCCAACTCGACCTGACGCGGTTTCCGCCGCAGCTGTTCTGGCTGGCGGTCACCTTCCTGCTGCTTTACCTGCTCATGTCCAAGCTTGCGCTGCCGCAGGTAAGCGACATCCTCCGCACCCGCGAGGAGAAGATCGCCGGCGACCTGAGCCGGGCCGATCAGCTGAATCGTGAGGCCGACGCGGCGCTCAAGGGTTACGAGCAGGCGCTGGCGGAAGCCCGTGCCAAGGCGACGGAGATTGCCGCCCAGACCCGCGCCACCATCCAGGCCGACGCCGACGCTCGCCAGGCGGAAGCCGAAGCCCGGCTGTCGGCGCAGGCAGCCGAGGCCGAAGCCAGCATCCGCGCTACCCGCGACCAGGCCCTGAGCCAGGTGCGGGAGATCGCCACCGACACGGCGGTCGCCGTCGTCGCCCGCCTGCTGGGCGCCCAGCCGGACGGCGCCAGCATCGACCAGGCGGTGGGCGAGGAACTATCGCGCCGGGGAGTGAAGTAACATGGAGCACGGAGACGGCACCATGAGCGAGGTCGGCCACGAGGCCGCCTTACACGCCGAGCCCTTCTACCAGTCGCCGACGTTCTGGGTCGCCATCGCGTTCCTGCTCTTCCTCGCGCTGCTGCTTTACGTGAAGGTCCCGAAGCTGATCGCCACCGCACTCGACAAGCGGTCCGACGCCATCGCGGCGCAGATCGACGAGGCCCAGCGGTTGCGCGAGGAGGCCGAAGCCCTGCTGGCCCAGTACCAGCGCAAGGAGCGCGAGGCGCAGGCCGAGGCGCAAGGGATCGTCGCCCACGCCGAGGCCGAGGCCAAGCGGGTCGCCGCCGACGCCCAGAAGGCGCTGGAAGCCAGCATCGCCCGCCGCGAGCAGCTGGCCGTGGAGAAGATCGCCCAGGCCGAGGCCGCGGCGGTTAAGGAAGTCCGCACGGTCGCCGTCGAAGTGGCCACGGAGGCCGCACGCAAGGTGATCGCCGCCAGCATCGACGCCGGCAAGGCCAACACCCTGGTCGAAGACGCCATCCGCGAGCTGCCCAAGCACCTGCACTGAGCGGCTCCAGCATATCGGTATACGAAAACCCCGTTCGAAAGAGCGGGGTTTTTTCTTATGGGCTGCGCCCTTTACTGCCTCTGGTGGCCGCCCGGACCTGGCCCGAATGCTGTCCATCGACGTGACGTGGCAGTTGGCGATGTCCCCTCATCTTCCGTGATTGTGCGAGCGTAGCGCGGCAGTCCAGCATCTCCGTCTTGCTGCCATCAGCGGCACGGCTGGGCTGCTTCGCGTCGCTCGCAGAAGCACCGAGGGTTGATACGTGAACCCCTACCGCATCGCGGCGGCGAATGCCGTGGCGATGCGCATCGGCGCAGCCGGGCGTGCGTACATCCGCGTCATGTAGGTCTGCAGTCTCGGGAAGTCGCCGAGCAGCAGCGCCTCGTTCGCCCAGTCGAGGGTATAGGCCAAGGCGAAGTCCGCCACCGTTGCACGGTCCCCGGCCACGAACTCGCGGCCGACGAGATGCTCGTCCAGAACCTCCGCCATGGGCCGGAAGTCCTCGGCTGCCATCTCGACATCGGTGGGCTGGCGCTTTTCCGCCGGATAGAGATTGGTGTTGCGGGCGATTCGCCACAAGGGCTGCTCCAGCTCGGTGGCCGTGAACATGATCCATTTGAAAAACTCGGCCCGCTGCGTCACATCTGCGGGAATGAAGCCCTTGTCGGCGTACTTTTCCGCCAGGTAGATGACGATGGCCATGGACTCGGTCAACACCACGTCGCCGTCGACCAGCGCCGGGAGCTTGCCCGCCGGATTGACCTTGAGAAAGGCTGGCTGTAGGTGCTCGCCCTTCATCATGTTGACCGTGATCGCCTCGAACGGAATGTCCAGCTCCTGCAGCGTCCAGCGCACCCGAATCGAGCGCGTGGGTCCGAATTCGTAGAGTTTCATGGCATCCTCCGGTCCATCGCCCTAAACACTATCCTTGTGCCGTGTTGCGGACTCAACAAGGGAGATGAGCATGACGTTCCTTCGCATCTTCACCGCCGCCTTCGCCATCCTGCTCGCCGGCGGCGAACTGGCGCGCTGGTGGGGTCAGCAGCGCCTCATGCCATTGGCCTTTGACGAGTTGCTGGTGGCGTCGGGCATGCTGTGGGCGGCATGGGCGGGCCGCCGGATTGGCCTTACCACGGCCTGGGGCGCATTCTGCGGCTTCACCCTGTCGTTGCTGGTACCGACCCTCGATCACCTGCTGTACGGGCCGCCGAAGGAAAGCGCGGGCTTCTATGCCGCGGTGCTGGCGGCGATGCTCGCCGTCGGGCTAGGCGCGCTGCTTGCCGCGTTGCGGCTCACTCGGGAACCGTCGCCCGCACGGTGAAGCGGCCGTCGGCGGGCTGGCGCTGGTAGCGGGCGTCGCCGATGGCAACATCGGCGGCACCGGGCCGCCGCTCGATCTCGGCGAAGGGCAGCCGCGACCAGTAGAGGAAGTCGGCCACCTTCTTGTCCTGCGCCTGTGCCCGGGCGATGGCGGGATCATCCATGTTGGTCGGCACCAGGTCCGGCTCCAGGCTCAGCATCGGCTCCGGCCGCCAGCGGAGTTCGCCGAAACCATATGCCTGCCCGGTGCTGAACACGATGGAGCGGCGGAACGGGTCGAGCGGCACGGGACTGGCGAGGACGCTACGGGGCTCCGCCATGCCGCGCGCGACCACTTCCCGCGCCACATAGCGCTCGGCGGCGGCGCTGGCCGCGCCCATGGCGCTGGAATAGGCCGCGACGAAGCCTAGCGCCACGGCGGCGGGCTTCCACGTTCCCGCCCTGCCCCGCTTCGCCCTGCGCCGCGACAGCCAGATTCCCAGGCCGAGCGACGTCCACACCAGCAGGTCGATGATGAACAGCGCGTCGCCGTAGAACCATCGGTCGGAGAACGGCATCAGGCACCGGATGCCGTAGGTGTTGAGAAAGTCCAGCAGCGGGTGCGACAGGATGCCGATATAGGCCAGCGCCAGCACCCAGCCCGGCCGCACCGGCAGCCGGTCCGCCGGCCGCTTGCCGCGCCGCGCCTGCCAGCGGTCGAACATCACCACGAGCCACGCGAGCAGCGGCGGCAGCAGCAGAAGCGCGATAGGACCATGGGTCCAGCCGCGCCGCCACGCCAGGTTCTCGCCGAAGAACAGGCCGATGACGTCAAGGTCCGGCAGGTTGGCGGCGATCATCAGCGTCGCCATCGCCAGCCCGGTTTTCTTCTTCAGCCCGGCTTCGCCCAGGGCGGCGCCGGCCAGAGTATGCGCCAGATTGTCCATGCGCCCATGATGTCGAGAAAGCGCTGCTAGTCCAGTGTCTTGCGGTAGCGCAGCAGGGCAATAGCGGAAACCACCGCGAAGATCAGCAGGATCGGCCAGAGATTGGGCAGGATGTCCCACATATCGCTGCCTTTCAGCAGGGTGCCGCGGACGATGCGCAGGAAATGGGTGAGCGGCAGCACCGAGCCGATCCACTGGGCCCAGTTCGGCATGCCGAGAAACGGGAACATGAAGCCCGACAGCAGGATCGACGGCAGGAAGAAGAAGAACGTCATCTGCATCGCCTGCATCTGGCTGCGGGCGATGGTCGAGAAGGTGTAGCCCAGCGCCAGGTTGGTGGCGATGAACGCCGTCAGGCCGATGAACAGCGCCGCGAACGAGCCCATCATCGGCACGCCGAAGACGAAATGCGCCGCCAGCAGGATGATCGACACCTGGACGAAGCCGATTCCGATATAAGGCGCGATCTTGCCGATCATCACCTCGACCGGCTTCACCGGCATGGCCAGCAGGTTCTCCATGGTGCCGCGCTCGGCCTCGCGGGTCAGCGAGATCGCCGTCATCAAGGTCATGGTCATGGTCAGGATCACGCCCAGCAAACCGGGCACGATGTTGTAGCGGGTGATGCCTTCCGGGTTGTAGAGCCGGTGGACGACCACGTCGACGGCGGGCTGGCCGCGTTTCTCCCGGGCCATCGGGCCGACCAGGTCGTCGCGCAAGGCATCGTCGACGATCCGGCTGAACGCATTGACGGCGTTGCTCGCGGCGGAAGGATCGGTGGCGTCGGCCTCGATCAGCAGCTGCGGTCGCTGGCCGCGCACGAGGTCGCGGCCGAAATCGGCGGGAAACGTGACCACGAAAGACAGTTCGCCGCGCTGGAGGCCTTCCGCGGCCTCGGCCTCGGTGACGGTGTCGTTCTCGAAGCGGAAATAGTCCGAATTGCGCATGCCCGCCAGGATGTCGCGGGTATAGGCGCTGGGATTGGGCGCGATGATCGCCGTCGGCAGCTGCTTGGGGTCCGTGTTGATGGCGAAGCCGAACAGGATGAGCTGCATGATCGGAATGCCGACCATCATGCCGAAGGTCAGCCGGTCGCGGCGAAGCTGGATAAACTCCTTGATCAGGATGGCCTTGATGCGGCTGCCAGCATTCATCTGACGAATCCGCTCATCGCTTGGCCTCGCCGTGCTGGCTCATCAGCCGGATGAACACGTCCTCGAGACTGGTCTCGCCGGGCGCGATCTCCAGACCCGGACGGCCGGCGTAGCGATCCACCGCGGCACGAAGGGCCACCGCGCCGGAGCCGACCACATGCAGCGTCGTGCCGAACTGCGCCACCTGCTCGACGCCGGGTTGCCTGCGCAG
>CAMBYA010000126.1 GCA_945872035.1 Rhizobium sp. Q54 | reverse complement strand
CCGCCCGGCGCCCTGCCGCCGCCGGCAACCCCGCCCAACCCGCTCGAGAACCTGGTGATCACAAGCCCGGGTGGACAGGATGCGATTGACCCGCCGACAACCGCGGACACCACCCTCGCCTACATCGTCGAGACGTTCGACAACGGCCCGCCACCGGGCGGCGACGGCGGCGACCCGAACGCCGTCATCCCGACGCTGTTGTACGCGCCACAAGGTGGAGGGACCCAGACCGGGCCGCTCAACTACGGCAGCATCCCTGGCTGGGGCAACACGGCGTTCTGGCAGTGACGGGGGACACTCGGTTGAACTGGCGACGCCTGATGGAACGAGCGGCCTGGTGCCCCCTGCCGGTCATCGCCGCGCTGACGCTGGCGGCCGGCAGCCAGATGGCCGCCGCCCAGACACTGCCGGGCTCGGTCCAGCCAGGCCGCGACCGCCCCGCACCCCAAGTTCCGAGCCAGCCGGAGTTCGATTTCCGGATCGAGACGCCGCACCGGTCGCCGGTGCCGCGCGCCGTGGACCAGGTGCAGTTCACCCTGCGGGAACTTCGGATCAGCGGTGGAACGGTGTTCCCGGAGAGCGTCTTCCGCGCCCTGTACCAGGATCTCGTGGGCAAGGAGGTCACGCTGCCCGACATCCTGGGCGTCGCCGACCGGATCGAGAAGCTCTACCGCGACGCCGGCTATATCCTCGTTAGGGCCTATGTGCCGCCGCAGCAGGTGAGCGACGGGTCGTTTACGATCAACATCGTCGAAGGCAGGATCGCCAGCATCAGCGTGCGCGGTGGCTTCCCGGCGACGCAGGAGCAGGTGAAAGCCCATCTCGAGGACACCGTCGGCGTGGCGCCGCTGCCGCTGTCGACCATGGAGCCCGGCCTGCTGCTGTCGAACGACCTGCCCGGGGTCGTCGCCACCGGCGTTCTGGCGCCCGCGCAGGATGTTCCCGGCGCCTCGGACGTTGTCGTGGACATCGCCCAGCCCCGCTTCAGCGGCGGACTGGGCGTGGACAACCGGGGCTCGCGCTTTTCGGGCAACTGGACGCTGGCCGGCGACGTCCAGGTCAATTCGCTGCTCGGCACCGACCAGCTTTCCGGCTCGGTGACCATGTCGCCGGACGCCAGCAAGCAAATCGCCGGCCAGCTCCGCTATCGCCGCGCCATCGGCGACGACGGCCTGACCGCGAACGTCTTCGGCACCGTCACGCACGGCCAGCCCGGCTCGACCCTGAAGGCGTTCGAGGTTCTGACCGACAGCTGGGCAGCGGGATTCCGCCTCACCTATCCGATCATCCGGTCGCGGCGGACAACCCTGCAGATCGACGGCGGCTTCACCGCCCAGAATGCCGATGTCGACATCCTCGGCGTCGGGCTGAGCCATGACGAATGGCGCGTGGCCGATGTCAGCGTCACCTATCTGCGCAACGGCCTGCTGGGCGGCTCGTGGGCGGCCAGCATCGACATCGCCCAGGGCCTGCCGATCTTCGGCGCCACCGAGAGCCGCTCGCCGGAGCTGTCGCGCAAGGGCGGCGTCACCGACTTTACCAAGATCACCGGCTTCATGCGGTATAGCGCCCTGTTCGGCGGCGGCTTCTCGGGCATCCTCACCGCCCAGGGCCAGTACGCGTTCGCGCCGCTGATCACCGGCGAACAGATCGCCTTCGGCGGCCTCCAGATCGGACGCGGCTACGATCCCGGCGGGATCACCGGCGACCACGGCATCGGTGGATCGGCCGAGATGCGCTACGATAGCGGCCCGCTGGGCTCGGTGATCCTGAACCTGCAGCCCTATCTCTATGTCGAGGGCGCGCGGACCTGGTACATCCAGAAAGGCGCCGCCGCCGATCCGGACCTGATCAACCAGTACATCGTTTCTGTCGGCGGCGGCCTGCGCGCGGCCTTTCCGCACAATTTGACCGGCAGCCTGGAAGTCGGGCAGACGCTGAACGCCGTCGCCGGAAGCGATGGCGGTAAACGGGCGACGACGCTGTTCGTCAGCGCCGGGGTGAGGTTCTGATGCGGGGCGCGGTGCGACACATGAAGTCCCTTGCCGTCATCCTCGCGGTCCTCCTGCCGGCGACCGCGTCGTCCTCCTGGGCCGCGAGCGAGCCGGCGAGCAGCCTCGGCGGCGAGTCCTGCCGTGCCGCCGGCACCGCCGCGCCGGGACAGAGCCAGGAAATTCTCTGCGGCGCCGAGCAGACGCCTGCCGGCATGCTGCGCGTCACCAGCCTGAGGGCCGCGCTTCCCGATGACGCCGCCGCGCGCCGGACGGCGATCATCGGCACCGCGCGAACGAATCCCGACAGCGCGCTGGGCGCGGTCGATCGTATCGCCTGCGACGCCGGGCAATCGCTGTCCTCCGACGAAGTCATGCTGCTGTGCGAGACGCGCGGCGACAGCTGGCCACGCGTCGTATTGCTCTCGGCCGCCGGCGGCACGCTGTTCGAGGCCGAAGGCTTGCCCGGCATGTTGCCCGCCCTGGCCGCCGCCATCGCCGCGCAATCCGGCGTCCCCTCCGGTCAGGCCGGGGCCGGTCTCGCCATCCTGCGGGAACGATATCCCACTGCTGTTCTGGAGCTTCGCGCCGCCGACCTGTCGCTCTACCGGCAGTCCGCCGAACTGGGGCGGCTGTACAGCAGCGGCGGCGACTTCGCCGCCTCCGAGGCGGCCTACCGCACGGCGCTCGACGTGCAGACAAAGGTGTTCGGGCCCGACTCCGTCGCGGTGGGGCAGGCGCTGATCGAACTGGCGCTGCAGGTGAGCAACCAGGGCCGTTTTGACGAAGCGGCGGCGTTGTTCCGGCGCGCCACACCGATCATGGAAGGCACCTCGAGTGACGCCGCACGGGCGCGCTTCAACGCCTATCGGGCGCTGAACGCCGCGAACCAGCGCAACTATGTGGACGCCCTGAAATATGCGCGCGCCGCGACGGCCGCGCGACGGGCCGAGGTCGACGCTGTCAAGGCCACCGCCACCGACGTGACCGGCAGCGCCCCGCCGCCGATCCCCGCCGCGCTGCAGGGCGAGCTTGCCCACGGCCTGCGCATCGAAGCGGAAATGGCGGTCCGGCTTGACGACATCCCGGCCGCCCAGGCCGCGGCCGAGGAAGCCCTCTTCATCGTCAGCCAGCAGCCGGCCCTGCCGCTGTGGTGGCGTCCGGACATCGTATCGCTGATGGGAGAGATCAACGCCCGACAGGGCCGCGTCGTGGTCGCCGAACGGAGCTTCACCGAAGCGGTCACCATGAACCGGAAAATTTTCGGTGACCGGGCGCCGACCGCGCTCGCCGGGCTCAGGCTCGGCCAGTTCTATGCCGACCAGCAGCTCTATACCGCGTCGGTCGCGGCCTACCGGGACGCGTTCAGGATCCTGGCGGGCGATCCGGTGGCGCGGTCGCAGATCGTCGCCGACCAGGTCTTGCCCTTCCTGACCGCCGCCGCCGCGCTGGGCGACACGACAGGCGAACGCCGCCAGCTCGACACCGAGATGTTCACCGCCAGCCAGCTGGTCAGCGCGGGCGTGGCCGACCAGACGATCGCCCATGTCGCGGCACGCGAGGCGGCCTCGGACCCGGCGCTGTCCGACCAGGTGCGCCAGGCTCAGGACTCGCAGCGCAAGGTCGACAATCTGCGTATCGAGATCGCCACCCAGAACGCCAAGCCTGACAGCGACCGCGACGCGGCCCGAGAGAAGGCGCTCGCGGCCGAGCTGGAGGTCGCAACCAAGCGTACGGCGGAGTTGTTCGCGACTGTGCGCGAACGGTTCCCCGACTACACCAGGCTGGCCGAACCTGGCACCGTCGGACTGGATGACCTGCAGGGACGGCTGCGCCCGAAGGAAGCATTCGCCAGCTTCGTGATCGGCGTGCGCCAGAGCTATGTGCTGCTGGTCACGCGGGACGGCCTGACCGTGCGTCCCGTGCGGGCGACGGCGTCCAGCCTGGCGGCGGATATCGGCGACCTGCGTGAGGTGTTCACGCTGCGCCTCGGCAAACCGGCCGCCTTCAGCCTCAAGTCCTCCTACGCCCTGTACCAGCGGCTGCTGGAGCCCATCATGGCCGAGCTGGCAGGCGCGAACCATCTGGTGGTCGCGTCCACCGGTGACCTGGCGAGCCTGCCGCTGTCGCTGCTGGTCACCGCCGATCCCGGCGACGGCAACGACTACGTCGCCGCCGCATGGCTCATCCGCCGCACCGCCGTCAGCCAGATTCCCTCGCCCCGCGCCTTCGTCGCACTGCGCTCGGCCGATCGCGCCGCGCCGCCGAGGCCCTATCTGGGCATCGGCGATCCTGCCTTCGGCGGAACGGGCCCCGCCTCGGGCAAGGCGCTGAGCAACCTCGCCCAGGTGTGCCAGCGCGGCGGACCGGTCGATCCTACGCTGCTGCGCGGGCTGCCGCTGCTGCCGGACACCGCCGGCGAGGTCCGCACCGTGGCGAAAAGCCTGGGCGCGGGAACCGATGACGTGCTGCTCGGCGCCCAGGCGACGGAAGCCGCGCTGCGTAGCCGTCCGCTCGACAGCTATGGCGTCCTCTACTTCGCGACCCACGGCCTGCTGCCGGGCGAGCTGCACTGCGAGTCCGAGCCCGCCCTGGTGCTGTCACCGCCGGCGACCGCGGCCAGCGCGGCGGAAAGCGACGGACTGCTGACCGCCAGCGAAATCGCGGGATTCAAGCTCAACGCCGATCTGGTCGTGCTGTCCGCCTGCAACACGGCGGCGGCGGGCGGCTCGCATTTCGGCGGCGCCGCCCTTCAGGGCCTCGCCGATGCGTTCTTCAACGCCGGCGCGCACGAGGTGTTGGCGAGCCATTGGGAAGTCCCGTCGAAAGAGACCACGCGTCTCATGACCGGTGTTTTCGAGGGCCTGGCGCGCGATCCGACGGGTGACGTGGCCGAGGCGCTGCGCCAGTCGCAACTGGCGCTGATCGCGCAGACCGAGTCATCGCATCCGTTCTATTGGGCGGCGTTCACGCTGATCGGCGACGGGGCCAAGCGTGGTGGGGGCGCATCATGAAATGGCGGATTGTCTTCGCGCTGCTGGCCGGCGCGCTCGTGGCCGGACAAGCGTCGGCGGCCACCCTCGTGGTGGTCGAGGCGCGCGGCATCGGCCTCAAGCCGGGCACCGTGCTGCAGGCCGCCGCCGTGCTGCAGCTCAAGCAGGGCCAGCATGTGACGCTGATCAGCGAAACCGGCTCGACGCTCAAGATTTCCGGCCCCTACAACAAGCCGCCGGTCGCGGTGGACGGCGGCGGCGTCAACCTCTCCGACACGATGCGTGCGCTGGTGACGCAGCGCGAAGCGCGCAGCGGCGAGTTCGGCACGACGCGCGCCGCCGTGCTGGCGAAACTGCCCGATCCCTGGCTCGTCGACGCCACCCGTGGCGGCAATGGCTGCATGCTGGAAAATCGCCCGCCGGTGTTCTGGCGTCCCGCCGCTGACCAGGCGTCCAACTTGACCGTGGCACCCACCGATCGCAGCTGGAAGGCACAGGCCAGGTGGCCTGCTGGACAGGACCGGATGTCCATCACGACGGACGTGCCGATGCGCGGCGGCGAAACCTATATCGTGACCGTCGGCGGCGTGGAATCGCCCATCGCCATGGTATCGGTGCCGGCAGCGCTGACCAATGACTCCATGCGCACCGCGTGGATGGCGGAGAAGGGCTGCGAGGCTCAGGCCGCGGCTCTGCTGCATTCGTCGGAATGAGCACCGGTTTCAGCGGCCGCGTCCTCCTCCAGGGACGCAGCAAACAGGCCGCAGCCGCAGCCCGGTTCATCGGCCTGGCGGTGCTCGCGGCCGTTCTGGCCACACTGGTGACCGATAGGCTGTCGGTCGTCCACCGCGTCAACCAGTTCGTCCAGGACTGGAAGATCGCGTCGGTGTTCGCGCCCTACGAGGAGCAGGATCCCGACATCGTGATCGTCGCCATCGACGAGGACACGCTGCGCGGCTTCGCCTACCGCTCGCCGGTTGACCGCATGTTCGTCAGCGACCTGCTGCTGCGCATGGCCGCGCACCGGCCCAAGGCCATCGGTCTCGATCTTCTCCTCGACCAGCCGACGGAGCAGGACAAGGACGAGGCCTTGCGCGAGACGCTGCGGCGCATCCAGGTGCCGGTGCTCGTCAGCTACATCGTATCCGATACCGTCGTGACGCCCGAGCAGAAGGCCTTCGAGGACCTGATGATCCCGCCCCACCAGCGCGCGCTGGCGGATCTGCCCACCGACCAGTTCGACACCGCGCGCTACCTGTTTCCCGGGCAACCCATGCCCGACGGGCGATACGTTCCCGGATTCGCGCGCGCCCTGGCCGCGGCCGCCGGCGTGCAGACGCCCGCCGTCCAGGCGCCGATCATCTGGCGCGGCCGTCCGCCGCCCACCCCGACAGACCTCAACCCCAAGCCGTTCCGCCAGGTTTCCGCCACGGTCGCCGGATTCATGCCGGCGGCCTGGTTCCGCGACAAGATCGTGCTCATCGGGTCCGACGTCACCCTGGTCGACCGCCACCGCACGCCGTTTTCGGTGACCCAGGCAGGCGACGCGGGACAGTTGCCCGGGGTGGTGATCCAGGCGCACATCCTGTCGCAGTTGCTGCACCGGAAACCGTCGCCGCTGGCTGGCTGGGGAACGAATTTCACCATCGCCCTGCTGTTCGCGCTGGCGGGCGCGGGACTGGGCGTGGCCAATGCCGCGCTGCTGCCGCGCATCCTGGGCGGCGCGGGGCTGATCGTTCTGCTTTGGGCGGGCGGCATCGCGCTGTTCCACTACCAGGGCGTCATCATCGGCCTGATCGCGCCGACCCTGTCGTTCATCGGCGCCTTCACCGTGCTGGATTCTCTCGGCGGCCGGGATGCCCGCCGCCAGCGCGAATTCATCCAGGGCGCGTTTTCGCGCTATGTCTCGCCCAAGGTGGTCGAGCAGATGGTCGACGATCCGTCGCGCATGTCGCTGGAGGGCGAGCGCCGGCT
>CAMBYA010000125.1 GCA_945872035.1 Rhizobium sp. Q54 | reverse complement strand
ATGACGATGTCGGAAAACGACAGTTACTTGTCGTTCAGCCGTTCGCGCAGTTCCTTGCCGGTCTTGAAGAACGGCACGGCCTTGGCGGAGACGTCGACGGCGTCGCCGGTGCGCGGATTGCGCCCCAGCCGCGATGGCCGGTATTTCACGGAAAACGCACCGAACCCCCGGAGTTCGACCCGGTCGCCACGCGCCAAGGCGCTGGTGATCTCGTCGAACACGGTCGAGACGATTCGTTCAACGGCGCGCTGATACAAATGCGGATTGTCTTCCGCAAGCCGCTGGATGAGTTCTGACTTGATCACGTAAGTACCCCCGTCGGCAAGAGACGACCGACCCCCAGCACGTCTCGCTCTACCTCTTGTCTCGGAAACATCAAGGTTGCCAGAGTGCTAGCACGCCGTCAAGCGAAAGACGGTCGGCCAGATGGCTATCGCCGAGCACCATGGCCATGGCCTTTTCCATGAACGGAAACTCCTTGTCCTTGTCGGCGTCTATCACCGGCAGGTCCTTGCCGATCTTCTTGTCCTTTTCGAGCCACGCGATCGCGTCCTGCTCTCCGCCCAGTGCGTCGACCAGTTTGAGCGGAACCGCCTGCCGGCCGGAATAGACCCGGCCGTCGCTGACCGCCGCCAGTTCCTCGGGCGTCAGCTTGCGGCGCTCCTGGACGATGCCCTTGAACCAGTCGAAGGCGTCGTCGATCATCACCTTGATGCTCTGGCGCATGTCGTCGGACATGGGCTCGAACGGCGACGGCCCGCCCTTCAGCGGCGCCGTCTTCACCTCGTTGACGCCGATGCCGATATTGCCCATCAGCTTGGAGAACTCGGGCGACTGGAAGATCACGCCGATCGATCCGGTGAGCGAGTTGTCGCGGGCATAGATGCGGTCGGCGCCCAGCGCGGCGATGTAGCCGCCCGACGCGCCAATGCTGCTGATCACCGCGACCACCGGCTTGTCCTTGGCGATCCTGCGCAGGCCCTTGTAGATGATTTCCGAGCCGACCACCGTGCCGCCCGGGCTGTCGATGCTGACGATCACCGCCTTGACCGTGTGGTCCTTGGCGATGTCGTTGAGCACTTCCTCGCGCTTCCTCTCGTCCATGATGACGCCGTCGATGTTGACGCGCGCGATGTGCGGCAGCACCCCCTTGCCCTTGGTGCCGAACACGGCGAGCGCCAGGCCCACCACCAGCACCAGCGCCGCCACCCGCCAGAACGCCAGCCGGCGCTTCAGTTTCCTGCGGGCGAGCAGTTCGTCGACATCGATGGCCATGCGTCACTCCCTGAAATGCAGGCCCATCATAGAGAAAGCCCTCCCGCCTAGGAACAGGCGAGAGGGCTTCCGAAATCGCCCCTCCCGAAGGAAGGCTATTTAGTCGTTGGCTTCCCGGCGGGCCTTGTCCATGGCCGCGCCCAGGATGTCGCCGAGGCTGGCGCCGGCGTCGGCCGAGCCGTACTGGGCCACCGCCTGCTTCTCTTCCTCGATCTCCAGCGCCTTGATCGACAGGGTGATCCTGCGCGACGCCTTGTCGACATTGGTCACCAGCGCATCGACCTTGTCGCCGACGGCAAAGCGGTCGGGACGCTGGTCGCCGCGGTCGCGGGCCAGGTCGTTGCGGCGGATGTAGCCGGGGAAATCGCTGTCACCGAACTTCACCTCGAGACCGTTGTCGGTCACGGCGGTGATGATGCAGGTGACGATCGAGCCCTTCTTGGTGCTGGAAGACACGCCGGCGAAGGGATCGCCGCCGAGCTGCTTCACACCGAGGCCGATGCGCTCCTTCTCCATGTCGATGTCGAGGACGATCGCCTTGACGGTATCGCCCTTCTTGTACTCCTTGATCGCCTCGTCGCCGGAGCGGTTCCAGTCCAGGTCCGACAGGTGGATCATGCCGTCCAGATCGTTGTCCAAGCCGATGAACAGACCGAATTCGGTGATGTTCTTGACCTGGCCTTCGACGGTCGAGCCGACCGGATGCTGTTCCGAGAACGAGTCCCACGGATTTTCCTGGACCTGCTTGAGGCCGAGGCTGATGCGGCGCTTCGACGGATCGACGTCGAGCACCATGACCTCGACTTCCTGGCTCTGCGACACGATCTTGCCGGGGTGGACGTTCTTCTTGGTCCACGACATCTCGGACACGTGCACCAGACCTTCGACACCGGGCTCCAGCTCCACGAAGGCGCCGTACTCGGTGATGTTGGTGACACGGCCGGTGAAGGTCGCGCGAACCGGGTACTTGACGTCGATGCCGTCCCACGGATCGGTCTCGAGCTGCTTCATGCCCAGGCTGATGCGCTGGCTTTCCGGGTTGACCTTGATCACCTGGACCTTGACGGTCTGGCCGATGTTCAGCACCTCGGACGGATGGTTGATGCGGCGCCACGACATGTCGGTGACGTGCAGCAGGCCATCGATGCCGCCCAGGTCGACGAACGCGCCGTAGTCGGTGATGTTCTTCACGACGCCGTCGAGCACCTGACCTTCATGCAGGTTCGACAGCAACTCGCTGCGCTGCTCGGCGCGAGTCTCTTCGAGGACGGCGCGGCGCGACACCACGATGTTGCCGCGGCGGCGGTCCATCTTCAGAATCTGGAAGGGCTGCGAGATGCCCATCAGCGGGGTCACGTCACGGACCGGACGGATGTCGACCTGGCTGCCCGGCAGGAACGCCACGGCGCCGTCGAGATCCACGGTGAAGCCGCCCTTGACGCGGCCGAAGATGATGCCCTCGACGCGCGAGCTGTCGCCGGCGGCGTCTTCCAGGCGATCCCAGGCCTCTTCGCGGCGGGCGCGCTCGCGGCTGATCACCGCTTCGCCCATGGCGTTTTCCATGCGCTCGAGGAACACCTCGACGGTATCGCCGATGAGCAGGCTCTGGCGGCTGCCCACGGGGCCGAATTCGGAAACAGGAACTCGGCCTTCGGCCTTCAGTCCCACGTCGATCACGACGACGTCATTCTCGACGCCGACGATGGTGCCCTTCACGACGGTGCCTTCGATGGCGTCGCCGCCGCCGAAGCTCTCATCCAGAAGGGCCGCGAACTCGTCGCGAAGCGCGGTGGCCGCGCCGGTGTTGGTAGACATACTGTTTAAGCTCCTGCTTCTTCAGATGTTACAGGCCAGCCGGTTTGTCCGGCGGTCTTTCTGCCGCAGTTTGATGCACGGCAGACTCGATGACGGCTTTCGCCGCTTCAAAGGCGGCTTCTATAGACAGATTCGAGGTATCGAGCAAGTGCGCGTCCGCCGCGGGCCTGAGCGGGGCGACCGCCCGTTCCGCATCGCGCCGGTCGCGCGCCTCGATATCCTCCAGAATGCGGCGGTCGTCCGCTGCCTCCCCCCGCGCCCGGAGCTCGTCGGCCCGGCGCCTCGCACGGACCGCCGCGGCCGCCGTCACGAACAGCTTGGCGTCGGCTTCCGGGCAGATCACGGTCCCGACGTCTCGCCCATCCAGCACCGCCCCGCCGGACTGGTGCGCGAACGTCCGCTGATACTCCAGAAGCGCCGCTCTGACCCCCGGCATGGCGGAAACGATGGACGCGGCCTCGCCGGTCTCCTCGTCGCGCAATCGGGGATCGTTCAGATCGGTATCCGTCAGGGACCGCGCCGCGTCCTCCGCCGCCACCGCATCATGCAGGTCGGCGCCACCCTGCAGCAGCCGGCGCGCCACGGCCCGAGAGAGCGAGCCGGTATCGAGATGCGGCAGGCCGTAATGGAGGGCAAGCTTCCTGGCCAGGGTACCCTTGCCCGACGAGGCCGGCCCGTCGATGGCGATGATCACGCCGCCTCCAGCCTGGCCCCGGCGCTGGCCATCAGGCCGGCGAAGTCGGGGAAGGAGGTGGCGATCATCTCGTCCTCGTCGACGGTCACCGGCTTGCGCGCGGCACAGCCCAGCACCAGGAAGGACATGGCGATGCGGTGGTCCATGTGGGTCTCGACCGTGCCGCCGCCCGGGACGTCGCCGGGCCGGCCATCGACGATCAGGCCATCCTCCAGTTCCAGGGCGGCGATGCCGTTAGCGGCGAGGCCCTTGGCCATGGCGGCGATCCGGTCCGATTCCTTGACCCGCAGCTCGCCCAGGCCGCGCATGGTGGTGCGGCCCTCGGCGAAGGCGGCGGCGATGCACAGGATGGGATATTCGTCGATCATGCTCGGCGCCCGCTCGGCGGGGACGTCGACGCCGCGCAGCACGCTGGAGCGCGCCGTGATGTCGGCGACCGGCTCGCCACCCTCGACCCGGCGGTTGGTGATCTCCAGCGAGGCGCCCATCTCGACCAGCGTCTCGAACAGCCCGGCGCGCAGCGGATTGACCGAGATGCCGGTGACGGTGATCTCGGAGCCCTCGGTGATCAGCGCCGCCACCAGCGGGAACGCGGCCGACGACGGGTCGCCCGGCACGGCCATGGGACGGCCGCGCAGCTCCGGCTGGCCGTCCAGCACGATCACATCGCCTTCACCGGTGCGCTCGACGCTCACGGTCGCGCCGAAGTGGCGCATCATGTTTTCGGTGTGGTCGCGGGTCGCCTGCCTCTCGATCACGATGGTCTGGCCCGGCGCGTTGAGACCGGCCAGCATCACCGCCGACTTCACCTGCGCCGACGGCACCGGCACCGCGTAGCGGATCGGCATGGCCATCGCCGCGCCTTCGACGGTGACCGGCAGCCGGCCGCCCTCGGCGGCGGTGAAGCGCGCCCCCATCTGCCGCAGCGGCGCCATCACCCGCTCCATGGGCCGCTTGCGCAGCGAGGCATCGCCGGTGAACACCGTGGTGAACGGATGCGTGGCGACCACGCCCATCAGCAACCGCACGCCGGTGCCCGCATTGGCGAGATCGAGAATGTCCGCCGGCGGGCGCAGGCCGCCGACGCCGGTGCCGTAAACAGTCCAGGCGCCGTCGGCGCCCCGCGTCACCTCGGCGCCCAGCCCGCGCATGGCCCGCGCCGTCGCCAGCACGTCCTCGCCCTCCAGCAGACCGGTGATGCGCGTCTCGCCCACCGCCAGCCCGCCCAGCATCAGCGAGCGGTGCGAAATCGACTTGTCGCCCGGCGCGGCGTAGGTCCCGGCGAGGCCGGTGATCCGATGTGAAGTGCGGACGCCCATAATTGTCTTGTCCTCGAGGTTGCGGCGCTCCATCTAGCACAGCCTGGGCGGCGGGCCAATTCCGGGCTCGCCGCCAAATAGTGCTTTGACACCCGGTGCCGCACGTGGCAATGGGTTTCGCCGAACTCCAAAGAAGATCACAGAGAGAGGACAAAGGTGGCCAAGCCTGAGCTGGGAACCAAGCGGCAGTGCCCGAAGTGCGGCACCCGCTTCTACGATCTGGGCAAGTCCGATCCGATCACCTGCATCAATTGCGGTCAGACCTTTCTGCCCGAGACCATCCTGAAGCCGCGCCGGCCGACTGCCGAACCGGTCGAGGAAAAGGTCGTCAAGAAGCCGGACCCCGAGGTCGATGTCGACGACATCCTCGAGGATGACGACGATGGCGACATGGACCAGATTCTCGAGATCGAGGACGAGGAAGACGAGATCGACGTCGATGTCGACGTGGATGTGGACAGCGACGTGGACGAGGACAAATAGGCGCTTGACCTTCAAGCGCACCCCGCGCATATAGACGCGGCTTCGGCGGCCCGACGGTTGCCGAAGCCACTCCTGGGGGGCTGTAGCTCAGTTGGGAGAGCGCTACAATGGCATTGTAGAGGTCAGGGGTTCGATTCCCCTCAGCTCCACCAGAACCCCGAGACAAATGAGGGCCTTGGCTCAACCGAGCCGAGGCCCTTGTCTTATCGCCGCGCCGCGTCAGCAGATCGTTAGGCTCTCGTAAGCATCCGCATGAGCTGGATGAAGGCCGGACCGACGATGATCATCAGTAAGGGATAGATGGTCAACAGAACCATGGTGACCGCGAGTTTCACCGGCATTAGGTTGGCGCGTTCCTCGGCCTTCACGAAGCGGCGGGCGCGCATTTCCCTAGCGTAGAGGCGAAGCGTATCGGCGATGCTGACGCCAAACCTGTCGGCCTGCTTAATGACCGTCGCCAGCGACACGATGCCGGGCACGGCGCTTCGGTCGGCCAAGTCGTTGAGGGCGTCGGCCCGTGCCTTGCCGACCGCCAGCTCGGCGACCAGGACGGACAGTTCCTCGGCGAGCGTTGCGTTGGAACGTTTCATCTCACGCGAGACCCGCAAGAACGCCTGGTCGAGACCATGCCCCGCCTCCAGGCAGACGAGCAGCAGGTCGAGCGCCTCGGGCAGGCCGTTTTCGATCTGGCTCTTTCTCCACGCGATCCGGCGGTCGATCCACAGATCCACGGCGAACATGCTGGCCAAGAGCGCAAGGACGTAAGCCGGGATCGCGATCAGGTTGCCGATCCCGGCCAACAGGCCCGGCAGCATGAGACTGGCCGCCACGACGCCGACGGTAGCGATCGCCCATTTGTAGGTGTAGTAGAGCCTGACCGTCGAACTACCGCGGTATCCAGCCCGCCTGAGCCGTCTGCGGGCACGCGACAATTCCTTCTCTTCGCCGGGCCGAAGCAGACGCTCCAGCGTTCGGCCGCGCGGATCCTCGAGTATCAGCGGCGCGGCGGACGCCGCTACACCGGCATGTGAGCTAACGCCCAGCCGGCGCAGGAGTTCGCCTCGCTGAGCCGCCAGATCGGTTGCGCCGAAGACCGTCAAGCCCACGCCGGCACAGAATGCCAGCCCCGCGATGACGAACAGGATCATATCCGCCGCCATCATCGTCCTCCTAGACTTTCAGCCGGGTGACCCAGCGGGCCACGACTGCGTTGAGCACCAGCATCAACAGGGTTACGGTCACGATGGGTACGTAGTATTCGACGTCGCTGACCGATCGGTAATAGTCGGGTTGCAGATAGTTGATGATGAAAATCATGACTATCGGCAGCAGCGTCAGGAACCAGGCGGAGAACCGGCCCTCGGCGGTCATCGCCTTGACCT
>CAMBYA010000124.1 GCA_945872035.1 Rhizobium sp. Q54 | reverse complement strand
CGAGGATTCGGACCTCACCCATGTGGACGGCCGCGTCGATCCGCTGGCCGACGCCGAGACCATCGAGACCGAGCTGATGCTGGCCGACCTGGACAGCGTCGAGCGCCGCATCCCGGCGCTTGCCAAGCGCGCCAAGGGCAACGACGAAGAAGCCAGGCGCGACCTGGCGCTGATGGAACGCGCCGCCGTCTCCCTGCGCGAGGGCAACCCGGCACGGACCGTGGAGCTCGCCGACGACGAGCAGGGTCCGTTCCAGCGCCTCGGCCTGATCACCGCCAAGCCGGTGCTCTATGTCTGCAATGTCGAGGAATCGGCGGCGGCCACGGGGAACGATTTCTCGGCGCGGGTCGCCGCGAAGGCGAAGCAGGAAGGCGTGCCGTGCGTCGTCATCTCGGCCGCCATCGAATCCGAGATCGCACAGCTGGATGCCGACGAACGATCGGTTTTCCTGGAGGAGATCGGCCTGACCGAGACCGGCCTGTCGCGGATCATCCGCGCTGGCTACGAACTGCTGGGCCTGGTCACCTATTTCACCGTCGGCCCCAAGGAAGCCCGCGCCTGGACCATCAACAAGGGCACCAAGGCGCCCCAGGCGGCCGGCGTGATCCACACCGACTTCGAGAAGGGCTTCATCCGCGCCGAGACAATCGCCTTTGACGCGTTCGTCGCGCATAACGGCGAGGTGGGCGCCAAGGAAGCCGGCAAGGCGCGGCTTGAGGGCAAGGAGTACGTGGTGCAGGATGGCGACATCCTGCATTTCCGCTTCAACAACTGAGAGCCATGGCCGCCGGACCCGAGATCTTTTTCGAGGACTTCTTCGACGGCCAGGAGATCGCGCTCGGCAGCGTCACCGTCGACCGCGATGAGGTGCTCGACTTCGCCCGCCGCTTCGATCCGCAATCATTCCATGTGGACGAGGAAGCCGCCGCCCGGTCGATCTACGGCGGCATCATCGCCAGCGGCTGGCATACCGGCGCCATGATGATGCGCCTGCTGTGCGACGGCCTGTTCCTGCGCGCCGCGGGCATGGGCTCGCCCGGCCTCGACCAGTTGCGCTGGATCCGGCCGGTGCGGCCTGGCGATACGCTGACGCTGACCGGCAGAGTGTTGTCCGCGAAGGTCTCGCGCAGCAAGCCGGATCGCGGTTCCGTGGACATCAGCTACAAGGTGCACAACCAGCATGGCGATCTGGCCATGACGTTCCAGGCCGTCACCATATTCGGCCGCAGGTTTCCAGGGGAGAAGAGCGATGGGTAAAGACATCACGCTGAGGGCGATCGACGGCCACGAGTTCACCGCCTACCAGGCGCTGCCCGCGGGCGAGCGCAAGGGTGGCCTGATCCTGATCCAGGAGATCTTCGGCGTGACGGCGCACATCAAGGAACTGTGCGAGCACTTCGCCGGACTGGGCTACGAGACCGTGGCGCCCGCCGTCTTCGATCGCTACCAGAAGAATTTCACGACCGGCTATACGCCCGAGGACATGCAGGCCGCCGTGAAGATGGCCGGCACCTCGGGCATCGAGACGCCCATGCTGGACATCCAGGCCTGCGCCGACGACCTCAAGACGCGAGGACCGGTGGTGGCCATCACCGGCTTCTGCTATGGCGGCTCGCTGACCTGGGTCGCCGCCGCGCGGGTGGAAGGCCTGGCCTGCGCCGTCGGCTTCTACGGGCGGCTGATCCCCGAGCATCTCGACCTGCAGCCGCTGTGCCCGGTGATGCTGCACTTCGGCTCGCGCGACAAGAGCATCCCGCTCGACGGCGTCCGCGCCACGGCCGAAGCGCACCCCGCCGTGAAGGTCCATATCTACCAGGCCGAACACGGCTTCTGGTCCGACCGCCCCGCCAACCACGACGAGGCCGCCATCGCCCTGTCGCAGGAGCGGACCCTGGCATTCCTTGAGCGGCACATGCAGGCCTGATAGGCCGCCGGGTGCGCATAGCCATCCTTTGTGGCGTCGCAGCGGCCTTTGCCATTGCCGCCTTTTTCTATCTCCGCGACACGTCCGGCACGCCGCCGTCAGGCCCGTCGGCTTTCGACGTGGACAGGGTACTGGTTGAAAAGGCGAAGCGCCGTCTGACGCTGTATGATGGCGCCACCGCGGTGAAGAGCTATCCCATCTCGCTGGGCGGCAATCCGCTCGGCCACAAGCAGCAGCAGGGCGACCGCCGCACACCTGAGGGCCTTTATGTACTGGATTGGCGCAATCCCAACAGCAAGTTCCACCTGTCGCTTCACGTCTCCTATCCGGACTTGGCGGACCGAGAGTCGGCCGCACGGCGAGGTGTGAATCCAGGCGGCGACATCATGGTGCACGGCCTGCCAAACGGCCTCGGGGCATTCGCCGACTATATGCTGAAGCGCGACTGGACCGACGGCTGCATCGCCGTGACCAACGAGACGATCGAGGAAATCTGGCTGAACGTGAAGGACGGCACGCCAATCGAGATCAGGCCGTGATAGGCAGGGTCAGAGGTGACGCCTTGGATCCATTTTCTCGTGAAGAATGCCTACGACTTGCAGGGTATTGCCGCGCAGCCGATAGAAAATGACGTGCTCGCCCGAGGGAAACGCCCGACAGCCGCGCCTGATATCGGGACATCGGACTCCCGCATGTGGATCATGCCGGAGCATGAAGACCGTATCGTCCAACGTGTTCATGTAGCGGACCGCCTGCGCGGCGCCCCACACTGAAAGAGTATGGGCTGCAATGTCAGCCAGATGCCTTTTTGCCCGCCGGGACAGCCTGAGCTGCTTCATTGACGGCGTTCTCGACTATCTCGTTAAAAAATTGCTTCTGTTCTTCCCGTGAATTCAAAACAGTATAGCGCCCTTCACGCAGGTCGGCCTCGCCCTCCTCCAGTTCACGGATCACATATTGGCGCCATTCCTCGTTGCGCTGATCCTCGCGGATCAGGTCGCGCACATATTCGCTGGCGTTGCCGTAATGGCCGGATTTCACCCGCTCGTCGACCCATTCCCTCATGGGGTCGGGCAGCGAAACATTCATGGTCGCCATGATCGATCTCCATCAAACCAGGCCAACATAGCATTGATGGCAAAGTTTGCCAAAGACCCGCTCAGTGCCCCTCGAACGCGCACAGCGCCTTTACTGGCACGCCCAGCGCTTCCAGCTTCTTCGCACCGCCCAGTTCCGGCAGGTCGATCACGAAGCTGCAGCCGACGACTGTCGCGCCGATCCGCTGCAGCAGCTTCACCGCCGCCTCGGCGGTGCCGCCGGTGGCGATCAGGTCGTCGACGATCAGCACGCGGTGGCCTTTCATCACGGCGTCCTGGTGTATCTCCAGCGTGTCGAAGCCGTATTCCAGCTCATAGTCCTGGCCGAAGGTCTGCCAGGGCAGCTTGCCCTTCTTGCGGATCGGGACGAAACCAACCGAAAGCTGGTGCGCGACGGCGCCGCCCAGGATGAAACCGCGGGCGTCGATGCCCGCCACCCTGTCGATGCCGCTGCCCGCGTAGGGCTGCACCATCTCGTCGACCGCCTTGCGGAACCCTTGGGCATCGCCCAACAGAGTGGTGATGTCGCGGAACAGGATGCCTGGCTTCGGATAGTCGGGAATGGTGCGGATGCGCGACTTGACCCAATCCATCGTCAGTTCCCTCTGAGGGCGCGACCGGCCACCGCGTCCAGTTTCGCCATTATTTCGGGGTCCCGCGCGGACGGCGCGGTAATGAGCGCCGTGTCGAGCACGCGGTCGCATCCTTGCGCACAGGGATGGACCGATTGACCCATGCGGCCTGCCAGCGCCTTGACCAGCGCCCGTGCCCGGTCCGCGTTTTCGCCCAGCACCCGGATGATGTCGCTGACCTGCACATGGGCATGGTCCGGATGCCAGCAATCATAGTCGGTGACCATGGCGATGCTGACGTAGCAGATCTCGGCTTCGCGGGCGAGCTTGGCCTCGGGCATGTTGGTCATGCCGATGACGTCGCAGCCCCATAGCCGATACATCTCGGATTCGGCGAGCGACGAAAACTGCGGCCCTTCCATCACCAGATAGGTGCCACCCTGGTGCAGCGGAATACCCGCATCCGTCGCCGCATCGGTCACCACGCCGCCGAAACGGCCGCAGACCGGCTCTGCCATGGAGACATGGGCGACAAGTCCGGTGCCGAAGAAGCTCTTTTGCCGCGCGAAGGTGCGGTCGATGAACTGGCTGACCCGGACGAAGCTGCCCGGCGGCAGATCCTCGCGGAGCGAGCCGCAGGCGCTGAGCGAGATGATATCGGTGACGCCCGCGCGTTTCAGCGCGTCGACATTGGCGCGGTAGTTGATCTCGGCTGGCGGGATGCGGTGGCCACGGCCGTGGCGCGGCAGGAAAACCAGCCTGACGCCGCCGAGCGTTCCGCTGAACAGCTGGTCGGACGGCGCGCCGAATGGCGAGGATACGGTCTGCCAGCGCGCATCCTCGAGGCCGTCGATGTCGTAGAGGCCGCTGCCGCCGATGATGCCAAGAACCGGTTGTCCCGCCACGACGTCCCCCAGAATGCCTGTCAGCGCGGAATCTGCTTTTCGACCTGAACCCCGACCTTGTTGTCGGGAGTCTTGCTGAACAGCAGGACGAGGTCCACGTCCTTGCCGCAGCCGCTGACGGTCCACGTCTCATAGTCGCCGTCCGCGACCTTGGGCTCATAGCCTTCGGGCGCGCCCTTGGCGGTATCGAGCAGGCCGCGGGACTCGCAATTCTCGATCTTCGCCTTCTTGACGATCAGCGGCCTGAGGTCGATGACGAGCTGCAGGTCCTGACCAGTTTCGCCCGGCGCGGCCGGCATCACCTGAAGGCCCTTGTCGGTAGCGGTGAAGATGGCGTTGAACAGCGACTGGCGGCCGCAACGGGTGACCTGGAAGCGCCCCAGCCACCGGCCGGCCTTGGGGATGGTTGCGCCGGCATCCATCTCGATGGGCACCATGATCTTAATGGCGTAATTGCCCATCGTGTAGTTGTCCTTGCACTCGCGGCCGACGGACTTGTCCTCGCGCACGGCGACGTAAGTCCTGGCCTCGGCGTGCTTCTGGCTTTTCAGGAACCCCGCGAACGGCGTATCCGGCTTGAGATCCTCGGCCTTGCTGATCGGCTGCGCGGCGGCACCCAGACCGAACGTGATCAGGGCGCTCGCCACAATGGCGCAAAGCTTGAGGCTCATCACAGTCCGGCGTCTCCTGGCGGGCCCGGCTCTAATGGCCGAGCACCTGCTTAGAGATGCGTTTGTAGGACCAGAAAAGCAACCCGGTGAGTATCAGCAGGAACACGACGACCAGGAAACCCATGCTCTTGCGCTGCTCCAGCTTGGGCTCGGCGGCCCAGGCCAGGAACGTGGACACGTCATAGGCCATCTGTTCGACCGAAGCGGCCGGCTGACCTTCCGTATAGGTCACCACGCCGTCCATCAGCGGCGGCGGCATGGCGATGACGTGACCGGGCTTGTAGGGATTGAAATGGCCGCCATCCGGAATCTTGCCCCCCGGAACGTGCTTCAGTTCTTCGGCGGTAGGTTCACGATAGCCGGTAAGGATCGAATAGACATAGGAGGCTCCGCCGGGGCGCGCCTTGACCATCAGCGAAAGATCCGGCGGAATCGCGCCGTTGTTCGCCGCCGCGGCCGCTGCCGGATTGGCATAGGTCGCCGGCATGTAGTCGAACGGCTGACCCGGACGCTCCTTGACGTCGCCGGTTTCCATGTCCGGCTCGCCCATCACCGTGAAGCTGGCGGCGATCGCCTTGATCTCGGGTTCGCTGAAGCCGATGCCTTCCAGCTGGCGGAACGACACGAAGTTCAGCGAATGGCACGAGTGGCAGGATTCCTTGTAAACCTGGAAGCCGCGCTGCGCCGACTGGCGGTCATAGTGAGCGCCGATGATCTTCTCGTGCGGCCACCCCTGCTTCGGATGCACCGGCTTCTCGCCGTTCAACGCGGCGAAGGCCATGGAGGACACGGCGACGCCCGCGATGAGGACGATGCCAGCCAGGATGTTCTTCTTGTTCATTATGGCTTCCCCCTCGCTCAGGCGTGTTTGGCCAGCACGGCCTGGGAGATGCTCTCAGGCAGCGGACGCGTTTTCTCCACCTTGCTCAGGATCGGAAGCAGGATCAGGAAGTGGAAGAAGTAGTAGGCGGTCGCGATGCGGCCGACAATCAGCCAGACGCCTTCCGCCGGCTTGGCGCCAACCACACCGAGCACGATCACGTCGATCACCAGCAGCCAGTAGAACTGCTTGAAGATCGGCCGGAACGTGCCGGACCGGACCTTCGACCGGTCGAGCCACGGCAGCGCGAACAGGATCAGGATGGCCGCGAACATGGCGATGACGCCGAGCAGCTTGTCCGGGATCGAGCGCAGGATGGCGTAGAACGGCAGATAGTACCATTCGGGCACGATGTGCGCCGGCGTCACCAGCGGATCGGCCTGGATGTAGTTGTCCGGATGGCCCAGCGTGTTGGGCGCGAAGAACACCATCGCGAAGAACACCAGCAACAGCAGGGACACCATGAAGGCGTCCTTGGCTGTGTGGTAGGGGTGGAAGTCGATCTGGTCCTGCGGACCCTTCACGTCGATGCCCAGCGGGTTGTTGGAACCCGGGATGTGCAGCGCCCAGATGTGCAGGATGGCCACGCCGGCGATCACGAAGGGCAGCAGGAAGTGCAGGCTGAAGAACCGGTTCAGGGTCGGATTGTCGACCGAGAAGCCGCCCCACAGCAGCGTCACCAGGTCAGGGCCGATCAACGGAATGGCGCTGAACAGGTTGGTGATCACGGTTGCGCCCCAGAAGCTCATCTGGCCCCACGGCAGCACGTAGCCCATGAACGCGGTCGCCATCATCAGCAGGTAGATGACCAGGCCCAGCATCCACAGCAGCTCGCGCGGCGCCTTGTACGATCCGTAGTACAGACCGCGGAAGATGTGGATATAGACGACGATGAAAAAGAACGACGCGCCGTTGGCGTGCACGTAGCGCAGCAG
>CAMBYA010000123.1 GCA_945872035.1 Rhizobium sp. Q54 | reverse complement strand
CGCCTTTTGCGTCGCCGGGACAGGGCCGATGCCCATCACCTCGGGGCCGACGCCGGCCAGCGACCACGACTTCAGCCGCGCCATGGGCTTCAGGCCCTCGCGCTCGGCGATCTCCCGCGTGGTGATGATGCAGGCCGAGGCGCCGTCGTTCTGGCCGGACGCGTTGCCCGCCGTGACGGTCGAGGCCGGATCCTGCTTGGCGCGGATCGGCGTCAGGGTCGCCAGCTTTTCCACGGTGGTGCCGGGGCGGACGTGCTCGTCCTTGTCGACGACGATGTCGCCCTTGCGGCTCTTCAGCGTGACCGGCGCGATCTCCTGGGCGAACCGGCCGTCTTCCATCGCCGCCGCGGCGCGGGCGTGCGACCGGGCGGCCAGCGTGTCCTGTTCCTCGCGGGTGATCTGGTACTCGCGGCGCAGATTCTCGGCGGTCTCGATCATGCCGCCGGCCACAGGATGGTTCTTGCCGCCGGCGGTCACCCGGCCGCGGGCCAGCGCGTCCTCGAGCACGATACCGGTGCCCTGCACGCCCCAGCGGGTCTCGGTGGTGTAGAACGGCGCCCGGCTCATGGACTCGGCGCCGCCCGCGATCACCAGGTCGCTGCCGCCGCTGCCGACCTGCATCATGCCGTAGATGACGGCTTGCAGGCCCGAGCCGCAGCGGCGGTCGATCTGCAGGCCGCCCGCCGTGATCGGCAGCCCGGCGTCGAGCGCGACGACGCGGCCCAGCGCCGGCGCGTCCATGGTCGGATAACAGTTGGCGAACAGCACGTCCTCGACCAGCTCGGGGTTGAGCCCGGTGCGCGCCAGGATGTCGCGGACCACGGCGGTGCCCAGTTCATGGACCGGCGTGGCCTTGAACGCGCCGCCGAAGCCGCCGACGGCGGTACGCCTGGGTTCGCAAATCACAACGTCGCGCATGGTCATTCCCCTGATCTGAAGGCTGGCGATCCTATAGGACGGCGATCAGCGCCTGCCAACCCTCATTCTGGGCGCGGGCCGTAGCCGGGTTCCTTGGACAGGCTGTCCCATTTGCCGAGGATGTCGGGCTCGAACACCGTCGTCATCCAGTCGTCCGACGGCACCTCCTCGAACGCGACCGAAACCGAACTGTCCTTCGATCCCAGGATGCGGACGAAGTCGTCGGCGATGGCCTGCGCCAGCTCGGCCTTCTGTTCCGGCGTCTTGCCGGGCCACAGCTTGATGATGACATGCGGCATTGAATTGCTTCCCTCACACCTTGGGCGGTTTTCGCCCCTATCCTAGGTTCTCCTCCACGGTTCAGGCTAGGATAGGTTTCAAACTGCGGCGGAATGTCGCGGGCGTATCAATTTGAGTTCGGGACACCTGTCATGGCGATAGATATCAGGCTCGGGGCGCTGCTGGGCCCGGTAGTGGACGGTGCGGCGCGGAACACGCTGGCTGAACAGGCGCGGCGCTACGTCGGTGAGGGCTTCACCAGCCTGTGGGCGGCGCAGGCCATCGGTCGGGGCATCATGGTTGCCGATCCCTTCCTTGCCCTGGCTGTCGCCGCGACGGTGACGGATGGAGTGGAGATCGGCTCTGCCATCATTCAGGCGCCGCTCTATGCTCCATTGGACTTTGCGCACCGTGTCCTGACGCTGCATCAGATCTGCGGTGACCGTTTGAGCCTGGGTGTGGGCGCCGGATCCAATGCGAAGGATTATGGGGCATTCGGCCGCGATCCCGATAATCGCTTCCGGGCGTTGCCGGAGGCCGTCGCGTCGCTGCGCGATGTCTATCGGACGGGGAGCACGCCCAACGGGGTGCTCTCTCCCTGGCCTGCATTGTCCAAGCCGCCCCGCATCTTCCACGGGACATGGGGCAAGGGCGTCGAAACCGCCGCCCGCGACTATGACGGCTGGATTGCTTCCGGCCACTACAAGACCGTCGATGAGGTGTCCGAGGCGGCGGCGCGCTATCGGGCGGCGGGTGGCGGGCGCGCAATCGTGTCGACGCTGATCCTCGACGGCAACACCGATCTGGGCGAGTTCCGGTCGCGCCTGGTTCGCTACGCCGATGCCGGCTTCGACGACGCGGTGGTCATGATCGCTCCGGATGGTCCATCGGCGGCCGAGGTTCGCGCGCTGATCGGATAGGCCAGAGCCCGGCTCACCCCTGCGGTGCCCTTCCTAACGGAACGCCCACCTCAGCACTTCGGCGATGCCCCGGGTGCCGCCATGCACGATGGGACGCGTCAGGGTCGAGGGGCGCAGGCCGTGCAGGCGCCGCGCCCATGCCGGCAGCAGGTCGATCGACGCCTGGAAGGTCAGCTGCTGGATCGGCAGCGCGGCCCAATGCTGCGGCGCGTGATTGAGCAGGATGCCGGCCACCTCCCGCGTCCGGTGGTCGACCCGCAGCCGGGGCCGCATGCTTTCCATATAGGCCAGGGCCGCCGTCCGGCTCGCCGGCACCTCGGCCGCGCCCAGGCCGTGCGCCATCACCGCGACCTCGGCGAAGTAGCGGTCCTGGTCCGCCGCCGACATTTCCGGCTCGGCATAGCGGCGCCAGGCGTCGAGAAAGCAGACCGACTCGGTGACGTGCACCCACGCCAGCAGATCGGGATCGCCGGCCGAATAGGGCGTGCCGTCAGGCAGCGTGCCGCGCACATTGGCATGCACCGCGCGCACCCGGGCGATGGCGGCTTCGGCGTCTTCGGGACCGCCATAGGTGGTCAGGGCGATGAATCGGGCGGTGCGGCGCAGGCGGCCCAGCATGTCGTGGCGGAAATTGGAGTGGTCCCACACGCCCGCGAGCACGGCGGGATGCAGCATCTGCAGCAGCAGGGCGGCAACGCCGCCGACCATCATCGAGGTGAGGTCGCCATGAACGCGCCAGGCGACGGCGCGCGGCCCGAACCGGCCGTCGTCACGGCGCTGCACCGGCCGCTCGCCGCGTGCGCGGTCATTGAAGACGGCGCGGACACGGTTGATGACGATACCCTTTACCAGCTGTCGCATAGGGCCGAGATGGTGATTGCGGGGACGATCCGCCAGAGCTTGCGAAGGGCGGATGATCAGATTGGGGCGCTCGCCGGGAAAAGTCGATGGGCGAGGGATCAGGCCGGCATCGCCAGCGGCTGCTCGGGCTCCAGTTCGACCACGTCGACGGTGGCCTTCAGCGTGTGCGCGCCGGAGACGCGGATGACGCCCTTGACCGGCGCCACGTCCACATAGTCGCGGCCCCAGGCCAGCGGGATGTGGTCGTTGCCGGCATAGCGGGCGTTGGTCGGGTCGATCTCGACCCAGCCATGTTCATCGCCGCACCAGACGGCGACCCAGGCATGCATGGCGTCGGCGCCCTGCAGCCGCTTCTTGCCGGGCGGCGGGCGGGTGCGCAGATAGCCGCTGATATAGGCGGCGGCGAGGCCGAGGCCGCGCAAGCCGGCGATCATCACATGGGCGAAGTCCTGGCAGACGCCCTTGCGCAGGTCGAACGCCTCGCGCGGGTCCGACGCCACGTCGGTCACGCCGGGCGCGTAGTCGAAGCCGGTATAGATGCGGTTGGACAGCTCGGTCAGCGCCTCGAGGATCGGCCGGTTGGCCTTGAAGCTGCGCGCGGCATAGGCGGTGATCTGCGGGTCCAGCGACACGCGGCGGCTGGGGAACAGGAAATGGGCGGGCGAGTCCGGGCCCGGGTCCAGGTTCTCGGCGCAGGCGGCGCGAACCTCTTCCCAGGCCGGCGTGTCCTTGGGATCGGGCGGCGGCGGCGCATCGCGCTCGACGACGGCGTGGGTGTCGATGATCAGCGCGCCGTGCGGCTCGAGGAACGACAGCCACAGATTCTCGTTGCCGAAGAAATCGAGGAATGCCCGCTGCGTCGTCGGCGTGGGGTCCACGTCGATGCTCTGGCTGATCACGCTGAGGCCGGGGCGGTCGACCAGCGACAGCCGCACGAGCTGCGACGACAGCGCCACGTTGTTGGCGTACTCGTAGTGTGTCTTCTGGCTGATGTCATAGCGCAAGGCGACCATGGTTCAGCCCCGTACCGACACGTTGCCCTGCACGAAGAACCGGGCCGTCAGCAGGTCGGACAGCTTCATCACCTGCATGCGCACCCAGCCCACGGTCGCCGCGTCCACATCGGCGGCGGCGGTCGTCGCCAGCTCGGCGATCAGCAGGGCGGCGATCTTTTCCTCCTGGGTCGGCAGGCCGTCCGACTGCTGGATCGGCATGGCGGCCAGCGTCCGGGCGATGACGCCGATCTGGAAGGCGACCGAGCGCGGGTTGTTGGCGTCGAGCACCGTCATGTCGAGCACGGCGGGCCGCCCCGCCGAGGTGGCGTAGCGCACCCGGTAGGAAATCTGGCTGTCGGCGAACTCCAGCAGCACGTCGAGGCCACCGCGGACGATCTCGCCGCGGATGAAGCGCTCGACGACCGAGCAGGTGGCGGCGGCCCGCTCCAGGCGGCGGCCCATCTCCAGGAAGCGCCAGCCGAGCAGCCGGTTCATGTTCTCCTGGCTGAGGCCCGAGAAGCCGGCGACCAGGTCGAGCGCCTCGTCGGCGGCATCGATCACGTCGCCGTCGGTGGCGGTCGGCGGCAGGCGGCGCTCCAGGTGGGCGCTCAGCTTGGTCAGCTCTCGCCAGGCCTGCGGCGACAGGCGCTCGCGGATGCCGGACGCGGCGTTGCGCGCCGAGCGCACCAGCGAGGCGGCGGTGCCGAACTGCCTGGCATCGTAGAGCGCGGCGACCAGATCGGCGCTGGTCAGGGTCTGGCGCTCCTCCAGCTTGAGCGCGCCGAGGCCGACGAGGGCGCCGCGCAGCCGCGCGATCAGCCGGTTGTCCAGGTCATCCCGGTCCAGCAGGCGCTGGGCGACGGCGCGGATCAGCCGCAGGCAGGCCTCGGCCCGCTCCATGTAGCGGCCCAGCCAGAACAAATTGTCGGCGACGCGGCTGGGCAGGGTGCCGGTGCGGCGGGTGATCTGCACCTCGTCCGGCTCGGTCAGCAGCGTGGTCTGGGGCGTGTCGTCCTCGGCCGGGATCCACACGTCGACGGCGCGGCCGCCCTGCTGCATGGTGACGGCGCGGGCGTCGAGGCGCTCGGAGACGCGCGAGAACGCGCCCGGCATCACCGACCAGCCATTGGGCGTGCGCACCGCATAGGCGCGGACCACGCAGGGGCGCGGCTCCAGCGCCTTGCCGGTCCACACCGGCGTGGTCGACAGGCGCACCACCTCCTGGCCGACGAAGTCGACGCTGCGGCGCTTGAGCGCATCGAGCACCGCCTTGCGGTCGCCGCGCGCCAGATCGCCCGCGATCACCGGGCCGCCGTTGAGGATGTCCAGGCTTGACGTATTGAATGCCGGCGCGATGGCCAGGTCGCTGAAGTTCTCCAGCACGTGGCCGCGCTCGCGCTCCTGGCCGCACCACCAGGTGGCGATGTTCGGCAGCATCAGTTCCTCGCCCAGCACGTGCTGGCACAGGGCCGGCAGGAAGCCCATCAGCGCGCGGGATTCCAGCATGCCGGAGCCGATGGAGTTGACCACCGTCGCATGGCCCTCGCGCACCGCCTCGACCAGCCCGGGCACGCCGAGCTGGGAGCCGGGGTTGAGCTCCAGCGGGTCGATGAAGTCGCTGTCGACGCGGCGCCAGATCACGTCGGCCGGCTGGGCGCCCTCGACCGTGCGCACGGCGAGCCGGCTGTCGCGCACCACCAGGTCGGCGCCCTCGACCAGCAGGAAGCCCAGATAGCGCGACAGATAGGCGTGCTCGAAATAGGTCTCGTTCAGCGGGCCGGGCGTCAGCAGGCAGACGCGGGCGTTCTCGCGCTCGTGCAGCTCGTTGAGCGTGTCCCGCAGGGTCTGGAAGAAGCCCGCGACCCGGCGCACGTTCATGGCGCGGTAGATGTCGGGCAGCGAGCGCGACAGGGCGATGCGGTTCTCCAGCGCATAGCCCATGCCCGATGGCGCCTGGGTGCGGTCGGACAGCACCCACCAGTTGCCGTCGGGGCCTCGGCCCAGGTCGACGGCGTAGACCCGCAGATGATAGCCGCTCTTGGGATCGATGCCGACCATGGGCCGCAGGAAATCCTCGCTGCCCGCGACCACGGCGGCGGGCAGGTGACCGTCGCGCACCAGGTTCGCCGGGCCGTAGACGTCGGCGACCAGCGCCTCCATCAGCTCGGCGCGCTGGGCGATCCCCGCCTCCAGCGCCTTCCATTCGACCGGGTCGATGACCAGCGGCACGTGGTTGAGCGGCCAGATGCGCTCGCCTTCGCCCGACCCGTAGACCCGGTGGAACACGCCCGCGTCGCGCAGGTGCCGGTCGGCGGTGGCAAAGCGGCGCTCCAGCTCGGCGGTGCCCAGCGACGCGAAGGAATCGACCAGCTCCCGCCAGTGCGGCCGGATATTGCCGTCCGAATCCATCAGCTCGTCATAGGCGTCGGCCAGCGGGACGTAGCCGTCCAGCAGCCTGGCCCGCTTGCGGGCTTCTCCGGTCAGGGTCTGTTCTAAGGCGCTCATCCCCTCTTCACTATTCCGGCGGGCGGCGCAGGTCCAGCGTCATCGGAAATTCTTCGGTGCGGTTCTCCGGCGCCGGGAAGAACCATCCTGGCGTATGGCCGTGCGGCTGGAACCGGGCAAGGCGCCGCGCTTCCGCCTCATAGGCGTTGACCGGGAAGGTCTCGTAGTTGCGGCCGGCCGGATGCGCGGCGTGATAGACGCAGCCGCCCAGCGACCGTCCGTTCCACTGATCGTAGAGGTCGAAGGTCAGCGGCACGTGCACCGGAATGGTCGGTTGCAGGCCCGATGCCGGCTGCCAGGCCTTGAAGCGCACGCCGGCCACATATTCGCCGTGGCGGCCGGTCGAGGTCATCGGCATGCGGCGACCGTTGCAGGCCAGCACGTGGCGCTTGGGATTGAAGCCTTCGGCGCGCATCTCCAGACGCTCGACCGACGCATCCACATAGCGGACGGTGCCGCCGATCGCGCCTTCCTCGCCCATCACGTGCCAAGGCTCCAGCGCCTGGCGCAGCTCCATGTGGACCCCGCCATAGTCGACCGCGCCGAAATACGGGAA
>CAMBYA010000122.1 GCA_945872035.1 Rhizobium sp. Q54 | reverse complement strand
CGATGGACCTGAAGCGCGGCATCGACCTGGCGGTCACCGCCGTCGTTGCCGACCTCAAGGCCCGCTCGAAGAAGGTCTCGTCCAACTCGGAAATCGAGCAGGTCGGCACCATCTCGGCCAATGGCGACAAGGACGTCGGCGAGATGCTGGCCCGCGCCATGGAGAAGGTCGGCAACGAGGGTGTCATCACCGTCGAGGAAGCCAAGAGCATGGACACCGACGTCGACATCGTCGAGGGCATGCAGTTCGACCGCGGCTACCTGTCGCCGTACTTCATCACCAACGCCGAGAAGATGCAGGTCGAGCTCGACGATCCCTACATCCTGCTGCACGAGAAGAAGCTGGCCAACCTGCAGGCCATGCTGCCGATCCTGGAGCGCGTGGTGCAGTCGGGCCGTCCGCTGCTGATCATCTCCGAGGACGTCGAGGGCGAGGCGCTCGCCACGCTCGTCGTCAACAAGCTGCGCGGCGGCCTGAAGGTCGCGGCCGTGAAGGCGCCGGGCTTCGGTGACCGTCGCAAGGCCATGCTCGAGGACATCGCCATCCTGACCAACGGCCAGGTGATCAGCGAAGACCTGGGCATCAAGCTCGAGAACGTCACCATCGACATGCTCGGCCAGGCCAAGCGCGTCACCATCGGCAAGGACGACACGACCATCGTTCATGGCACCGGTTCCAAGGATGCCATCGACGCCCGCGTCGCCCAGATCCGCGCGCAGATCGAGGAAACCTCCTCGGACTACGACCGCGAGAAGCTGCAGGAGCGCCTGGCGAAGCTGGCCGGCGGCGTTGCGGTGATCAAGATCGGCGGCGCCACCGAGGTCGAGGTGAAGGAGCGCAAGGACCGCGTCGAAGACGCCCTGAACGCCACCCGCGCCGCGGTCGAGGAAGGCATCCTGCCGGGCGGCGGTACCGCCCTGCTGTACGCCACCCGTGCGCTCGGCGACATCAAGTTCGCCAATGACGACCAGCGTGTGGGCGTGGACATCATCCGCCGCGCCCTGCAGGCTCCCGTCCGCCAGATCGCCGAGAACTCCGGCGTCGACGGCGCCGTGGTTGCCGGCAAGCTGCTCGAGAGCACCGACACCAGCTTCGGCTTCGACGCGCAGACCGAGACCTACGTCGATCTGGTCAAGGCCGGCATCATCGACCCGACCAAGGTTGTCCGCACTGCCCTGCAGGATGCGGCCTCGATCGCCGCGCTGCTGATCACCACCGAAGCGATGGTGGCCGATCGTCCGGAGCCCAAGGGCGCCGGCGGCGGCATGGGCGGCGGCATGCCCGACATGGGCGGCATGGGCGGCATGGACTTCTAAGCAAGTCTCACGCCGTTCCCCGCTAGGGACACGGAAAGGGCCGCCTGAAAGGGCGGCCCTTTTTTGTTGGAGGGGCGGCATACAACGGCTATGAGGGAAAGTGTCATTCGCCTGTACAACCCCTTTTGGGCTGGGGACAAGTACTTGTCGCCTTAGCTAAAGTCCCGCCGATAAAATCTTGCCTGATCGGTCGCAATCTGCTCGCTTGAAGGGTTCCAGCCGAAATAGTCGAAAAGCTCTAGCAAAAGCTCTACTGCAATGGCTTGATGTTCATCACCAATTTGAGCTGCCTCAAGCGTCCGTTCGAGATTGATAGTTTCCACGTTCGCTTCTTTGTGGCCGAGGAGAGGCATCCGCGATGGGCTAACTTCAAGGTATCGGCTCGCGGTATTCTGGAGGGCAATCTTGATAGTCACACCTTCACGGTACAGCCCGGCCCTGTGCAATCTGTGTGCGAACTCTACGAATTCGGTCACCGTATAAATCGCGTTTAGAATATTCAGCGTACCACGTCGACGGCCGCCGTCACCGATCCAGGTATCCTCGCGGGCGGCATTGTAGGATAAGAATTGTCCACTCTTGTACATCCGCCAGAACTCAATGTGCACATCCCAATCGCACCAGCTTTCGTAGAAATTTTCGCCGCGTGACGATCCACCATTTTCGTCTTGCCGAGGAGGCACGTGGGGATAATCCCAACCTCGAATTAATACTGCATTATCGTGGATAAGGTTAGAGCATTGCTGAAAGCTAAGTGGTTGTTCAAGGGGCACCAAAGGTCGAAGGTTGACACGCCAATGACCAACGCTCTGGATTTTCTCACGAAGGCCATCCTTCATCACAGGTCCCCGAGCTCTTTGTCATAGTCCGGCCCGGAATCCGGTCTAGGGACAAAGCCAACGCGGGCGAGACGCCTACGACTACGGGTAATGGCTACTTCAATGATGTCGCGCAAATCCGCGCTGCTTTTTACTCGCGCGCTCGCCGGACGGCCGGTTCGACTACGGTAATAGATGTCACCTGCGTTCAGACCGTCGTCATCGCGGCGGCATACGACCGGGACCGTCTCGAAAGGGCGAACCTCGATTAGAATGAAGCGTAGGCCTTGGCGGTCGCTAACCACTTCCCTTCGAAACTCTACTCGTGGATCGGCAAACGCGGCCACGCGATCTTGCATTGCCTCAAGATCATACGTGGCAATCTGCTCGGCAGTTAGACCAATCCGCTCATATGTGGTGTCCGCGATACCAATAACGATCCGTCCACCGTCTTGAACATTAGCCATGGCAAGAATGTCTCGAATCAAAGACTTATGCCAACCCATAGCCGTCTTGAATTCGAGGGCGTCGGTTTCCTCTGCACCCTCCAGCAATATCTCGAACTCGTCTGTGTTCACAACAAGGTCTCCCCCGACGACGACAATATACTTCGGGTACGCCTATCGGCTACGCTGGAAGTGATAGTAGACGTTGATCAAGACCGCCTTTTTCCGCTCCCCCTCGGCCCCCTTACCAGCTAGCATGACTTTAAGGGGAGTGAGTCGAGACCGTCCGTTTCCGCGGGAGAAACAACCGCTTCGGCCATACCGTGCAGCAATCCGCGGCATCGTGCTCGTGGGGCGAGACGCCCCGCGCCCTGTACGGGGCGGACGATCCATCCGGGGAGATACCACCAAATGGTTAACGAAGAAATCATCGCGCGCCAGAAGGCGCTCCAGAAAACGCCCATGCTGGCGCGCATCGCGTCCATCAAGGACCAGCTGGCCGCGGCGGGCGACGAGGCGCAGCGGCTTCGGCATCTGCCGGCCTGGGCGTCGAATTTGATGGCCGATATCGGCATCTACCGCTACGTGCTGCCGCCCGAGCTGGGCGGCGAAGACCTGAGGGCGCGCGAGCAGATCGAGATCATCGAGGCGTGCTCGGCCATCGACGGGTCGGTGGGCTGGTGCGTGCAGATCTCGTCCGAGATCAACGGCCTGGTCATCCGCCAGATGGGGCCCGAGCTGGCGAAGACGATCTTCAACGACTGGTACGCGCTGGTGTGCTCGGGCCTCGGCCCGCCGAACGGGCCCAATCCCGGCCGCACCTGCCGGCGCGACGGCGACGGCTGGCGGGTGACCTATCAGGGGAGCTTCGCCAGCGGCTCGCCCAACGCCACCTGGAACTATCTGATGGCCGCCCAGGTGATCGACGAGGCGACCGGCAAGCCGGCCGAGGCGTCGTTCATGTTCCCCAGGGGCGAATTCGAGATCGTCGACACCTGGGACACCTCGGGCATGCGCGGCTCGGGCAGCCACGACGTGCGCATGGTCAACCAGTACGTGCCGCCCGAACATTTGCTGCCGGCGCGCTCGCTGGCGCCCAGCGAGCTCTACGCCAACCCGACCTACCGCAATCCCACCCACGCCATCTACAACAAGGCGGCGGTGGCGCTGGGCGTGTGCCGGGGCGCGATCGACAATTTCATCCAGCTGGCCATGGGCAAGGTGCCGTGGGGCCTGTCCACCACGCTGAAGGACCAGGCCGTGGTGCAGTACAGGGTCGGCGAGGCGCAGGCCAAGCTGATGGCGGTGCGCGCCTTCGTCATGGACACCCAGGACAAGCTGGAGGCCCATCTGGGCCCGCTGCCCAAGGACGGCGGCCGGCTGGTGCCGGAATGGGAATATTTCTGGCCGGCGCTGCTCGCCTGCGCCCACGCGGCGCAAACCTGCCGCGAGGTGGTCAGCATGATCAACAACACGGCGGCGACGACCGGGTGCCGGATGGACAGCCCGCTGGAGCGGCAGCTGCGCGACGCGCAGCAGGCGGCCAACCACGCGCTGATCTCGTACCGGCACTACGAGAACATCGGCAAGACCTTCTTCGGCCACGAGCCGGCCGACAGCTACAAGGTGCTGATCCAGCCGGTGTGAGCCCTCTCCCGCCGGGAGAGGGACCATAGCTGGAAGCAGTCAGGGATTCCTGTCGGCCAGCGCGCCGCCGCCCTCTTCCTCTTCGAGGAGGACGGCCGCGTCGCCCGCGGCCGACAGGCGGACCTTGTTGCCTTCGACCTCGGCCACCAGCGCGCCCGAGATGTAGTGGTGGTGGTCGGCGTGCGAGCCGCTGTCGGCCCTGGTCATCCGGATGCGGTCGCCCACCACCTTGTCGACGGTGCCGATGTGGACGCCGTCGGCGCCGATGATTTCCATATGCTGTGTAACGCGGCTGAGATCGGACATGGCTGCCTCCGTTGAGTGGGTACGCCCCACTAACGCCCGCGCCCGCCGAATGGTCCCATGCCCAACTCGATTAGACGGCGTTCAGCCCTTGCACAGCTGGCGGAGGTCGGTAGCGGCGGCGTCCAGGGCGCGGGAGACCGCGTCGTCGATGCCTTCCTGCGCCTCCGAGGGGTTGCTCCACCAAAGGATGCGGGCCACGCTGCCCCGATAGGACTTGTCGATGGAGCCACCCGCGGCATTGCGCGCCTGGACCTTGAGAACGGCGGTCGAGGTGATGTTTCCGCGCACGTTCGACAGCCAGGCGGTGGTCAGGGCGATCTTGCCTTCCAGCATCGCCGGGGTGGCGTCCGGCGCAGCGCCATAGCTTGGCGTCACGCCGCGCGGTCGAAGGCCTTCGGCGATGGATTTCAGCCAGGCGGGAATGTCCTTGGGTGCATAGATGGCGCGCCCGTCGACGATGCCGAACATCTCGGGCGAGGTGCGCGTGTCGACCAGTTCGACCAGCCTGAGTGTGCAGGGCGGCGCGCCGGGCTCGACCTGCCGCTTGGGCGGGCTTTCCGGCGTCAGGGTTTCGCTGGCGACCATGGGTTGCCGGCTGCACGCCGCAAGCAGACACGCCACAAGCACGACGAGCGCGGCCCTGGCCGATGCTCCCGATGCATGACGCAACATGGCGCGCCGCTCTACGGCGCCGGCGCCGCGGAGGGCGCCGGTTCGGGCGCGGTTTCCGCAGGCGGTGTTTCAGCGGGCGGTGTTTCAGCGGGCGGTGTTTCAGCAGGCGGTGCTTCAGCGGGCGGCGCTTCCGCAGGCGGTGCTTCAGCGGGCGTTGCTTCCGTTGCGGGTGCTGCCGCTGGCGGCGCTTCCGCCGGGGTCGCGTCCGCCGTCTGGATGTAGGCGAAGCCCTCGTCGCCCCAGATCAGGGTGCCTGGCTCGGCGTCGGGCTGCTGCCGGCCCCCGAACTCGCCGACCGCCATGCGCTTGCGGTCCTTGCCCTTCATGGCCTTCAGGTCTGCCTCGGTCAGCGCCAGGGCGCGAGGCGCGAACCGCGCCACCTGTTTAAACGCGGCAGTGAGTGCTGCGCGGGCAGGGGCGGCGTTGTCCGTCGACCAGCGCGGGACGTTCTGCTCGATCTCCTCCGAAGGCGAGGCGAGCGCGACCATGGTCACGATGGTTTGCGAATAGGCCAGATTGCGGTCGCTCAGCCGGCTTTCGGGCTTGGGCGTCTTGCCCTTGCTCTCGGGCAGGGCCCGGTTGGCGAACTGGATCAGGAGCTTGACCCGCACCGCGTCGAAGTTGGCCGAGAGGTCATAGGTGTATTCGAAGAATGCAACCTGCTCGGCGCCGGCAGCATCGAGGAAGGTGCTCTTGCCGGACAGCGAGGAATCCTTGCCGAACGATACGGCGACGGGTCCGAGCCACGGCGCGGCCTCGACGATGGCGGTGGTCGTCGACTTCGCCAGCGCCTCGGCGTCGAAGCCGGCAAGCGCCTCACGCAGCGGCGTGATGGCGGCCTCGGCCTTCTTGGCCCGGGACTGCTCCACCGACGCGTCGATCAGAGCCATCAGCATGCCGCCGCCGGCGGCCTGCGCTATCCTCGACCGGTTGATGTTCGACTGGATCTCGGCCTGAGCGACGATGACCTGGATCGTCCGTCCTCCCGGAACCGACCGAGCGCCTTCCGCCACGACCTCAGGGGGGCTGGCGAACGCCGGAGCGGCAGCGAATGCGGTGAAAAGAAAAGCGACGACACACAGCCGAAACATGAAATTCACGGCACTCCCCCTTGCCACAATAGATGGCTTCCTTGCCCGGAAGCTTATTCGGGGATCAGTATCGCTCAACTACCGCGGCCTGGACAAGAGCCCCGGCAGATTTTCCGTCTCTCAGCCCAGCGTGGCGACCGCCTTCACCTCGACCAGCGCGCCGGCCATGGCGAGGCCGGTGACGCCGACGGCGGTCCAGGCCGGCGGGTTGCCGGGCAGGTGCTTCTTCATGGCCGCGGCGAAGGCCTGCACATGTTGCGACACGTCGCCGACGTGGAACGAGCCGATCTCGACGATGGCGGTCATGTCGCGGTCCACCTCGGCCAGGATGCGGGCGAGGTTGGCGAACGCCGCGTCGATCTGCGCCTCGAGGCCGTCGGCCAGCACCCTGTTGTGCGTGCCGAGCTGACCCGAGATGAACAGCAGATTGCCCGCGGTGCGGCCGGGGACGAAATGGAACGCCTCGACCACCTTCTCGGTGCCGGCGGGGATGATTGCCTTGCTCATGGGGATGCCTCGTTGATTGCTTTTTCGCGCGCTACCCTAAGGGCTGGCGCGGGAAGATCAAGGGTGGTGGGGATTTGCTCACTACCAAAATCCCGTCATCCCCGCGCACGCGGGCAACTGTGTTAAGCGCGGAACGGTGTCTGTGTTTTGATGACGGCGTTTGCGGTGACGATGAGTTTTCGAGCGACGGCGATGAGGGCAAGCTTTGCTGGCTTCCCGGTGGCTCTGAGCCTTTTGTAGGT
>CAMBYA010000121.1 GCA_945872035.1 Rhizobium sp. Q54 | reverse complement strand
TGGGGCAGGGCGCCTATCCCGGCCTGATCCACTGCTTCAGCTCCAGCCGCGAACTGGCGGAGAAATCGGTGGAACTCGGCCTGTATATATCGATTTCCGGCATCGCCACCTTCAAGAAGGCCGAAGAACTGCGCGACACCATCCGCGCGCTGCCGCTCGACCGGCTGCTGGTCGAGACGGATTCGCCCTATCTGGCGCCGATCCCGTTCCGCGGCAAGGACAACGAGCCGTCCTTCGTGGTCCACACCGCGAACACCGTCGCCGGACTGAAAGAGGTGTCGCCACAGGCACTTGCGGCGCAGACCACCGAGAATTTCCTGCGGCTGTTCACCAAGGTGCCTCGACCCGGAGTGGTGAGGACGTGAGGATTACCGTGCTGGGCTGCGGCACCTCGGGCGGCGTGCCGCGCATCGGCAACCACTGGGGCGCGTGCGATCCGCAGAATCCGAAGAACCGGCGCCGGCGCGTGTCCATATCGGTGGAGCAGGGCGCCACACGCCTGATCGTCGACACCTCGCCCGACCTGCGCGAGCAGTGCCTTTCAGCCAATATCAACAGGTTGGACGGTGTGCTTTACACCCACGACCACGCCGACCACACCCACGGCATCGATGATCTACGCGGCCTGGCCTGGGCCATGGGCGGCAAGGTACCGGTCTATGGCGACCGGCAGACGCTCGATACGCTGATGCGGCGGTTCGATTACGTGTTCGTCTCCCAGCACGGCTATCCGGCGATCTGCGAGCAGCGGCTGATCGACGGGCCTTTCCATGTGGGCGAAATCCCGGTGATGCCGTTCGACCAGGCCCATGGCGACATCAAGTCGATCGGCTACCGGTTTGGAAAGGCCGCGTATTCCACCGACCTGAACGGGCTCGACGAAGCCGCGTTCGAGGCGCTCGACGGGGTCGAGCTGTGGATCGTCGACGCGCTGCGCTACGAGCCGCATCCGACGCACGCGCATCTCGACATGACCCTGAGCTGGATCGAACGCGTGAAGCCCAAGCGCGCCGTGCTGACCCACATGACCTGGGACATGGATTACGAGACGCTGAAGCGCCAGCTGCCGGCCGGCATCGAGCCGGCCTATGATGGCATGGTGCTGGAACTCTGAGAGGCCACGAAAGCCAGCGACCGGTTTCGCGCATGCCATCCTCAGCGACAACACAGCTAAAGGGAACCTAAGCCTTTGGCTAAATTAACCAATCATTTATTTTACATAATATATATTATGCGATATTTGGATTGAGCAATCTTGCACGAGTTTCATTCGCTGCTCGGCCTCACTCTCAGGTCTGCCCACACCCAAAGTCGTCATCCCGGCGCAGGCCGGGATCCAGACTTGGCAATCAACACTGGCAATTCGCATGGAAGATCTGGATCCCGCTCTACAGCGGGATGACGGCTGTATACTTTGTCGCGATCAGCCCCTCGATCAGTGTCGATCAGCGACAGCGAAGAACGGCGGCCTTGAGCAGTTCAGCGAAGGTCGTGGCGCCGTAACAACGAACCGAGGTGCGCTTGCCACCATGCGAAATGTCGATGATGCCGGTTATGACGCCAAACCTCCTCGTCACGTCGCTAATGGTGCCGAGCATAATTACAAACGACAAAGTCCCCGTCTGGATTTCGGAATTCCATCGATTGGCCTCAAACCCGAGACGATCCTCATAAAGGCGGAGATCACCTCCAACCCACAGCCCCCCTTTCCTGACCTTGGATGTTTTTAGCAGCCACCTCGCAAACACCCGCGACAGGCCAGGCCCAATTTTGCGGTCGAAATTTCCGTTCGGCTCGGCGTCAGGGATAAGCGCGTTCGCCCATTTATGGGCAATCAAACGCGTTGATGCGTCAGACGTCGCGGAGCCCACTGGTCAGCTCAGGAACCTGATCGTCGCGTCGAGGATCGCCTTTGCCCGATCCGTCGCATCCGGATACTGATCCCTGAGCGGCCTGGAGCGCTGCTCAGGCGCCAGCGGCAGATCCTTCGGCAGGTTGGCGACCAGTTCCTTCACCGGCAACTGGCCCTCGCCCGGCATCAGTCGGCCGTCGACGGCCTCGTACAGGATGGTGTTGAATTCCATGTCCGGCAGCTTGGCCGGCGCGTCGCATATCTGGGCGTAGGTGAACAGGTCGGCTGGCAGGCCCTTCAGCATGTCCGGATGGCCGCCGGAGCGCGCCAGGTGCAGCGCGTCGACCAGCAGCTTGCCGCGCGGATGGCCGACGGACTGCACGATATCGAGGCCGGCCGGCAGGCTTTTCACCTCGGTGATCGGCAGGAACTCGAAGCAGGCGTTGATGCCGTACTTGTCGGCGATCTTGCACAGTTCCTCGAAGCGCCGCTTGGTGGCGTCCATGTCCGGGTCCGAGCTGACCATCAGCGCGTTGGCGACGCCGATCTCGCCGCCCGCGGCCAGCAGCCGCTCGTGGTTCGGGTCCGCCTCGCCCGGGCGAATCCACACCACCTCGATGTCGAACGGCTTCAGGCCGGTGCGCTCGAAGGCGTTGCGGGTGTCGCGCGTGGTCTGGGCGGTCCATTTCTCGGGATCGAACCAGATGCCGCAGGCCTTCCAGCCGGCTTCGGCGGCGGCCTCGACGACCTCGACGGGCGTGAATTCCGGCAGGTTGCCGGTGGCAAGCGACAGCAGACGGCTCATGGTTTCTCCCCTGTTGCCGGGATGGTATAGGAGGGAGACGGGCGCTTCCACCCCCTTCCCCACAGGTATTCCATGGCACGGCACAGCATCGACGACCTGCTCACGATCATGCGCCGGCTGCGCGACCCGAAGGACGGTTGTCCGTGGGACAAGGCGCAGGATTTCGCGACCATCGCGCCCTACACCATCGAGGAATCCTACGAGGTGGCCGAGGCCATCGCCGACAACGACATGGCATCGCTGAAGGACGAGCTGGGCGACCTGCTGTTCCAGGTGGTGTTCCACGCGCAAATGGCCGCCGAAGCAGGCGAATTCGACTTCGGCGACGTCATCGACGCGATCTGCGGCAAGATGCTGCGCCGGCATCCGCACGTGTTCGGCGACGCCACCGTCGAGGACGCCGACGCCCAGACCATCGCCTGGGAAGAGCACAAGAAGCGCGAGCGCGACGAAAAGGCCCGCGCCGAGGGCCGCGTGCCCAGCGTGCTGGATGGCGTGGCGTACGGCTACCCTGCCCTGATGCGCTCGGTGAAGCTCGCCAAGCGTGCCGCGACCGTGGGCTTCGACTGGCCGGATGCGTCGCAGGTGCTCGACAAAATCCAGGAAGAAACCATTGAACTGGCGGTGGAAATGGCCGACGCCAAGGCCGGCGCCGACAACCACGACAAGGTCGAGAGCGAGCTGGGCGACATCCTGTTCGCCTATACCAACCTGGCGCGGTTCCTGAAGGTGGACCCGGAACGGGCGCTGCGCGGCACCAACCGTCGGTTCGAGCAGCGGTTCCGGCGAATCGAGAGCATTCTGGCGGCGCGCGGCGAGCGCCCGCAGGACAAGTCATTGGAGGAACTGGAAGATTTGTGGCAGCAGGCCAAAAAGGAGTTGAGGAATGAGTCTCAAGCTGCTGATCGCCAATAAGAATTATTCATCCTGGTCGGTCCGGGCGATGCTCGTCCTCGACCATTTCGGCATTCCCTACGAGCTGGTGCGCGGCCGGGTGCGATCGGTCGACGTCACCAACGAAATCGCCACCGAGTGGATCACGGACTGGTCCGGCGCCGGCAGGGTGCCAGTGCTGCGCGACGGCGACCTGACCGTTTGGGAGAGCATCGCCATCATCGAATACCTTGCGGACAAATTTCCGGCCAAGCCGATCTGGCCGGCGAACCCGCGCACTCGCGCCCTCGCCCGCGCCGTGAGCGCCGAGATGCACGCCGGTTTCGCGAGTCTACGCAATGAGATGCCGATGAATGCTCGCCGGCACTATGAGGATTTCCGCTACGGCGCCGAGACCGCCGCCGATATCGCGCGCATCCAGCAGATGTGGAGCGATTGCCTGGCGCGGTCCGGCGGCCCGTTCCTGTTCGGCGCGTTCTGTGCCGCTGACGCCATGTTCGCCCCGGTGATCAGCCGGTTCCGCACCTACGGCGTGAAGATGGATTCGGTTTCGGCGGCCTATGCGGACGCGGTCTGGGAACTCCCCGCGGTCAAGGCCTGGCTGGCCGATGCCGCCGCGGAACAGACGGTGATCGCGAAATATGAGCTCTAATCCGAAGCGTCACGTCCTGGTCGTCGGCGGCTCCGGCTTCGTTGGCCAGGCCATCGTCCGCGCCTTGCTGGCGCGGGGGCACGAGGTGACCGTGCTCAACCGGGGCTCGAAGTCGGTCCCGGGTACGGCGCAGCTCGTCGCCGATCGGAATGATGCCGAAGCCGTCGAGGACGCGCTGCTCGGCCGCGCCTTCGAGGTGCTGATCGACACCAACTGCTACACGGGTGAGCAGGCGGCGATCATGATCGCCGCCACCGAAGGCAAGGTGCGCCGGGCGCTGGTCATCTCCAGCGCGGCGGTCTACGGCAACAGCGTGCGCCTGCCGCCGACCGAGGACGAACCGATCGGCGGCGCCACGGTCTGGAGCCCCTACGGCCAGAACAAGACGAAGGTGGAGGACGCCTACCGCGCCGCGCGGCAGTTCGGCTCCTGCGTGATCGTGCGACCGCCCTACGTGTTCGGCCCCAACAACAATTTCGAGCGCGAACGCTGGGTGTGGGCGCGCCAACTCAACGGCCGGCAGGTGCTGATCCCCGGCAATGGCCGCTCCCGCGTCCAGTTCCTGCACGAGGACGATCTGGGCGACGCGGTCGAGATGCTGTCCTGCGGCATGCGCATGGGCTTCGAGGTGTTCAACGTGGCCGACCGGCAGATCGTCACCCTGTCCGAGCTGGTGTCCATGCTGGCCTGGATCGCCGGCTGCGAGGACCGGCAGTTCGCCGTCGGCGACAAGGCGGACGGCGCCGCCGCGCGCAGCTGGTTTCCGTTCCGCGACTATCCGGTGCTGACCGATGCCACGCGCCTGCTGGAGGAAACCGGCTGGACGCCGTCGCTCAGCCTAGCGGAGCGGTTCGAGGAAACGTTTGCGGCGTTTTCGGTCGATGAATTGCGGGCGTCGATGAAGCCGAACGAGACGGAGTTGGCCATCGCGGCGAAGTTGGGATCATAGAATTCCCTTTATGTTCTCGCCGTCATTGCGAGCCGCGAAGTGGTGCGGCAACCCAGTTCTTCAACGTTCCGTCACGCGGCTCTGGATTGGTTCACTGCGTTCGCAATGAAGAAACTTGGGATTTAAGCGTGCCTCACCAGCCACAAGCCCGCGAACACGCCGACCAGCGACAGCACGACCGATCCAACGACGTAGAGCGCCGCCAGTCCCACTTCACCCCGCTCCCACAGCAGCGCGGCATCGAGCGAGAACGCCGAAAAGGTGGTGAAGCCGCCCAGGATGCCGGTGGTCAGGAACAGGCGCCAGTCCTGCCCGCCCTGCCCCTTCAGCGCGAACCAGCCGGCGATCAGCCCCATGAGCAGGCAACCAAAGACATTGATCGTCATGATGCCCCAGGGAAATGTCGTCCCCAATGCGCGCGTCACCGCGATGTTGGCGCCGTGGCGCATCATCCCGCCGATTCCGGCGCCGACGAATACGATGAGATAGGACATCATCGCCCGAGGATACCGGCCTGCCCGCCACGCGAGAAGCAGCATTTGCCGACGCCAGGCCTTATAACGTCGTGACAGCAGGGAGACCGCATGGAACAGCTCGTCATCAGGAAGGCCGCGCCCGGCGATGCAGGATTGGTGTGGTTCTTCATCGACGCGCTCGCCGAATACGAGAAACTGCGCCACGAGATGGTTGCCACGGAAGAGGACATCGACCGCGCCCTGTTCGGTCCCCGTCCCTACGCCGAAGCGGTGATCGCCGACCGGGGCGGCGTCCCGGTGGGCTTCGCGCTCTATTTCTACAACTTTTCCACGTTCAAGGGCCGGCCCAGCCTGTATCTGGAAGACCTTTTCGTGTTGCCCGAGCACCGCGGCCAAGGCATCGGCCGCGCCCTGCTCGCCCATCTGGCGTGCATCGCCATCGAGAAAGACTGCGGCCGGTTCGAATGGACCGTGCTGGACTGGAACGAACCGTCGATCCGGTTCTATGAAATTCTGGGCGCGAAGCGTCACGGCGAATGGCTGATCTATCGCCTCACGGGTGACAATCTCGCTAGACTGGCAACCGAAAGCCGAAACAAGGAGACGGAAAATGGCGGATAGCGAGCGCAGGCAAAGAGGCCTCGAGGTGAGGAAGAAGCTTTGGGGAGACGGCGACGCGCCCAACCTGGCCGATCCGCTGATCGAGGTGACGATCGATCACCTGTTCGGCGACGTGTGGACGCGGCCGGGACTGGCGCTGCGCGACCGCTCGCTGATCACCTGCGCGACGCTGGTGGCGCTGGGCAAGGAAGCGCAGCTGAAGGTGCATTTGAAGGGCCTGCTGAACCAGGGCGTCTCGCCGCTGGAAGTGGAGGAGATGATGATCCACCTCGCCCATTACGCGGGCTGGCCGTGCGCGGTCAACGGCATCCGCGTCGCCCGCGAGGTGTTCAAGGAAATGGGCTGAACCGCTAAGGCGCAAGGCGCGCCAGCGCGGTGAAGGCGATGCCCAGGAACAGCAGCGTGGCGGGGGCGGCGAATCTGGCGAAGATGTCTCTCATGGCGAACTCCCTGAACGCCCCGATCATCGCGCCGGAGCGCTGAACGGAAACTGAATGCGTGGGGGTTCGCCCAACAAAAAAAGGGCCGCGCGAGGCGGCCCTTTCATCGTCGGTGCGCGGCGGCCTATTCGAGCACGCCGAGAATGTCGGTTTCCTTCATGATGATGTAGTCGACGCCCTGCATCTTCACCTCGGTGCCGGCGTACTTGCCGAACAGGATCTTGTCGCCGACCTTCACGCCGAGCGGATCGATGTTGCCGTCGGCGCGGCGGCTGCCGGAGCCGGCGGCGATGATTTCGCCCTGCTGCGGCTTTTCCTGCACCGAGTCCGGAATGATGATGCCGCCGGCGGTCTTCTCTTCCGACGGCAGGCGCTTGACCAGGACCCGGTCGTGCAGCGGCTTG
>CAMBYA010000120.1 GCA_945872035.1 Rhizobium sp. Q54 | reverse complement strand
GTGACGCCAACATGATGCTGGCAGCGCTCGTCGTCGCCGTGGTGGTCCCCATGGTCTGGTTCGTGGTGCGGTTCCCGCGCGAGGGCGAGGCCCGCGTCACGAGGCCGAGCCCGGAAGCCCAGGCGGGCGCGCCGGCCGCGGCGCTGGAGGAGCCCTGGGGTTTCGTCGAGGTGCTGCGCGAGCCCACCTTCTGGATCATCGGCCTGGCATTCCTCGGCACCACGCTGGCTTCCTATTCGTTCCTGACCAGCGTCGGTCCCTATTCCCACGATCTGGGGATCGATCCGCAGCGCATGTCGCTGCTCATTCCCGTGCTCGCCGTCGCCGGCATCTTCGGCCGGCTGGTGCTGGGCTATCTCGCCGACAAGGTCGACACGCGCTACCTGTACTGGGCCGCCACCGCGATCATCTGGGGCACGCTGCTGCTGACCCTGGGCCAGCCCAGCTATCCGATGCTGATCCTGATCAGCGGCCTGATCGGGCTGGGCGCGGGCGGACTGCTCCCGGTCTGCTGCGTCATGGTCGAGAGCAAGTTTGGCGCCCGCTCGTTCAGCCGGGTGATGGGCATGGCGACGCCGTTCTTTTCGGTCTCGGCCGCGTTCGGTCCAGTAATCTCCGCGCTGATCCGCGACCGGACCGGCAACTATGTCGTGGCGTTCGGCATCTACCTTGCGGTGCTGCCGGTCGCGGCGGTGATCATGTTCTTCCTGCACAAGCGGTCCATGGAGCGGCGGACGCCGATCGCGATGCCGCTCGCCGCGGAGTAGGTCAGGCCACCTTTACTCAGGCCAGCTCGATCCCGTCCCGCTCCAGCTCCGCGCCGGTCGCCGGCCGCGACAGGCTGCCGAGTGGCTGCCGGTACCAGCCGGGATCGTCAGTGCCGGCCAGGTCGTCGCGCACCTTCAGGATGGCGAACATGCCGCCCATGGTGATCAGGTCGTGCGGGCCCTTCACCGGCGCCATGGCGATGGTGTTCCGGGGCATTTCCATGTGCGCCGCGTGTTCGCCCATGTCTCCCATGTCTCCCATGCCGGTCGTGCCCATGACCATGGCGTCCGGCGCGGCCTTGCCGATGGCGGCCTGGAGCTTCCCGGCGTCGGCGCCGATCATGTTGGGCAGGCCGTGGCCCATCTGGTTCATCAAATGATGGGTCATGTGGCAATGCAGCGCCCAGTCGCCGGGCTGATCGGCGGTGAACTCGATGGTGCGTGTAGAGCCCGTCGGCACCAGCACGGTCGTCTCCGGCCATTGTCCCGCGGCCGGGATCGGCCCGCCATCCGTCTCGGTCACCTTGAAGCTGTAGCCGTGCAGGTGGATCGGATGGTGGTCCATGGCGCTCAGGTTGCCGATGCGGATGCGCACCCGGTCGCCGGTGCGCGCAAGCAGCGGCGGCGTGCCCGGATAGCACAGCCCGTTCATGGTCAGCACGTTGAAGTCGGTCATCTCGTTGGGGTCGGGCCGCGTGGTGCCGGGCGTCACCTTCCAGGTGCTCAGCAGCAGGGCGTAATCCCGGTCTACGGACCGTGCCTGGCGCGGATGAACCACGATCAGGCCCATCAGGCCCATGGCCATCTGGGTCATCTCGTCATGATGCGGGTGGTACATGAAGGTGCCGTGCTGGCGGAACGTCCACTCGTAGACGAAGGTCTCGCCCGGCCTGATGGTCGGCTGGGTCAGCCCGCCGACACCGTCCATGCCGTTGGGCAGCAGGATGCCGTGCCAGTGGATGGTGGTCGGCGCGGGCAGCCGGTTGGTGACGTAGATCCGCACCCGGCCACCCTCGACCGCCTCGATGGTGGGGCCGTGCACCCGGCCGTTGTAGCCCCAGCAGCTGCCGGTCAGGCCGGGTGCGAAGCTGTGCGCCACCGGCTCGGCGACCAGATGGAAGATCTTCACGCCGCCCACCGTGCGGAACGGCAACGTTTCGCCGCCGGGCGTCGCGACCCTGCCGCGCGCCGTGCCGGCCGGTTTCACCGTCGGCGGGGCGGCGGGCGCGTGGGGCTCGTGCTGGGCCAGCGCGTCGCGCGACACCAGTACCCCGGCGGCGAGCGCCGCGCCCGAGAGGCCGATGGCCTGCCTGCGATTGATTTCGGACATCAGTGTTCTCCCGCCGGCTTCGACGCCACCGAAACCGCGGCGCCGGCCGTACCGCCCTGCGCCAGCAGTTCGGCGTTCGCGCGGGCCGTCCAATAGGCGGCCAGCGCCGCCACGTGCCGCCGCTCGGTGTCGATCGCCGCCGCGCGCGCGTCCAGCAGATCGAAGAGCCCGATCTGCATGGCGTTGTAGTCGAGGGCGGCCTGCCGCAGGGCCTCGCGGCCCGCGGGTAGCGCCTGGTCGCGGCTGGAGCCCACGTCGGCCCGCGCCCGTTCCAGTTCGGCCCGCGCCGCGCGCGCTGCCGACAGCACGCGCACCTGGGCGGCGGCGTGGCGGTCCTCGGCTTGCTGAACCTAGGCCCTTGCCCTGGCCGACCGCGCGCCTCCGAGGTCGAACAGCGGTAGCGGCACGGAGATGCTGGGGCCCACTTCCCACGTCCCTTCGTTGCGCTCGGCCACAGCGCCGGCCTCGGTCTCCGTGACAATCCTCCGGGCAAGGCCATTGCGTTCGCCCAGGGCGACCAGATCCTGGCGTGCCGCCGCGACGTCGAGGCTTGCCTCGAGCGCCCGTCGCTCCAGCGCGTCCAGTCCATCGTCCGCCGGAGGGTCGGGAATGGCGTCGTCGAGCCGCCAGGTGTCGTCGCGGACGCCCATGACCACATTGAGCCGCTCGCGTGCGGCGATGCGGCGGCCCTGCGCCTCCGAGGCACCGAGCCGCGCCCGCGCCAGCCGCTCGGCGGCCATCGCCAACCGTCCCGCCCGGATATTGCCTGCTTCCCGGAGGATCTCCGCGGCGTCCGCCTCGGCCTGGGCCACGATCAGCGTCTCGCCTGCCAGTGCGGCGTCACGCGTCGCCGCCTGCACGGCGACGAAAGAGTTCCTGGCCCGCGCCGCCAGCGCCAGCACCTCGCCGGTGACGCGCAGCCGCGTCGCCTCGGCCTCGGCTTCGGCGGCTCGCCGCCGCGCCGGCAGGAACAGCAGGTCGATGAACTCGAAGGCCACGCCGAAATCCAGGTTCACGCCGCCGCCCTCGGTCGGCAGTTTCATGGCCGCGTCCAGCACCGGATTGCGCGGCGTCGCCGCCTGTACCGCGTCGGCGGTGGCGATGCCGACCTGGGCGAAGGTCGCCTGCAGGTCGCGGTTGTTGACCAGCGCGATCCTCGTCGCTGTCTCGGCGGTCAACGTCTCGGCCAGCAGCGAACCCGTCAGGTCGTCCGCCATCTGGCGCGCCTCGCCGCCGCGCAGCCAGGCGACGTCATGGCCCGAGCGCGCCTTGACGTCCCGCGCCACCGGCGCGAAGCCCTGGTCCTGCGGCATGGCGCAGCCCGCGAGCAGCCCTAGCAGGATCATCAGAATGGGAGTGCGAATCGTGGTGCGCATGGCGTCCACCATCACGGCGTTGATTGACAGGGGTACTATACCCCCGTAAGGTATGTCAATGGCGCACGCGACGCATCAGGACACCATTCCCCGGCTCAAACGCATCGAAGGTCAGGTGCGCGGCATCATCCGCATGGTCGAGGAGGAGCGCTACTGCATGGACATCCTGGTCCAGTTGCAGGCGATCAAGGCGGCGCTCGGGAAGGTCGAGGCCGAGATGCTGAAGCAGCACGCCGCGCACTGCGTCGAGGACGCCATCCGCAGCGGCGACGCCGCCGAGCAGCGCCAGAAGTTCACCGAACTGGAGGACCTGATGGGCAAGGTCCGGGGCTAGAGCCGCACGCGTTCGCCGGAACACGTGCTTTGTCTCGCATGCTTTGTCTAAAGTATCTCCAGCACCGATTCCGGCGGCCGGCCGATGCGGGCCTTGCCGCCCGCCAGCACGATGGGCCGCTCGATCAGCACCGGGTTCTCGACCATGGCCGCGATCAGCTGCGCCCGGGTCAGCGCCGGATTGTCGAGTGACAGCTCCTTGTAGGGCGGCTCCTGCCGGCGCATGGTCTCGCGCGGCTCCTTGCCCAGCGTCTTCAGGATGTCGTCGAGCTCGGCGGCCGACGGCGGCGTCTTCAGATACTCGATCACTTCGGGCTCGATTCCCTTCTGCTTCAGCAGCGCCAGGGCTTCGCGCGACTTGGAGCAGCGCGGATTGTGGTAGATGGTGACGTCCATGATCCGGTCCTGTCGTTTCCTGGTCCCGTGAAACCACGCCGCGCCGGCAAGTGCAAGGGCCGCGCTGTTGATATTCACTATCAGAGTAATTGACACTCATTCGCAGAACGCTATATACAGAGCATCGGGAGTGCGAATCGAATGTACGTTTGCATCTGCAACGCCTTACGCGAAAGCCAGATCCGGGAATTGGCCGTGGAACGCCCGGCCGACTCCGCCCAAGAGATTTACGCCGTGCTCGGCGTCGATCCCGATTGCGGGACCTGCCTGTACTACGCGCAAGACGTGATCGATACCGAACGGGCCAAACTCGCCGCTCCCGTGGAGCTGGTCTCCCTCTAATCCGTCGTGCCGCCACGTTATTTTTTGACCGTGTCGGGCAACGGACCTATCCTGATTGCTGAACGTTCATCGTCGAAGTCCGGCGATCACAGGAGGGTGTCATGAAGGGCGACAAGAAGGTTATCCAGTTCCTCAATCTGGCCCTCAAGAACGAGCTCACAGCCATCAACCAGTATTTCCTGCATGCCCGCATGCTGAAGAACTGGGGCCTGAACAAGCTCGGCGACTACGAATACGGCGAATCCATCGACGAGATGAAGCATGCGGACAGGCTGATCAACCGCATCCTGTTCCTCGAAGGCCTGCCAAATCTGCAGGATTTGAACCGGCTGCGCATCGGTGAGAACGTCGCCGAGATCATCAAGGCCGATCTCGACACCGAGCTTGAAGCCTGCCCGGTGCTCAAGGACGCCATCGCCCATTGCGAGACGGTGCGCGATTACATCTCGCGCGAGCTGTTCGAGGACATCCTGGAATCGGAGGAAGAGCACATCGACTTCCTCGAGACCCAGCTGGACCTGATCGAGAAGGTCGGCATCCAGAACTACCTTCAGTCCCAGATGGGCGGCGGCGAAGAGAGCTGAGGGGTAACGGCCTAACCCTTGCCCACCGCTTCGCTCACGGTCCCGAACCCGTCGCGCTTCAGCAGCGCGCTCAACTCGGCCTTGATCCGTTTCACCAGGCCGGGGCCTTCATACACCAGCGCGGTGTAGAGCTGGACCACGGACGCGCCGGCCCGGATGCGGTCATAGGCGTCCTGCCCGGAGGCGATGCCGCCCACGCCGACCAGCGGAATCCTGCCGCCGGTCAGCCGGTACATGGTCCGGATGTTCTCCAGTGCCAGATTGGTCAGCGGCGCACCCGAAAGGCCCCCGGTCTCGCCCTTGTGCGGGCTTCGCAGGCTCCCCGGGCGGCCGATGGTTGTGTTGCCGACGATCAGGCCGTCGATGTCGTGCTCCAGCGCCAGCGCGGCGATGTCCTCGCATTGCGGCAGGGTAAGGTCGGGCGCCAGCTTCACCAGCAGCGGCGGCTTGCGTACCCGGCTCATCTGCTCGCGGGTGGCGATCAGCGCGTCGAGCAGGGGCTTGAGCGAGTCGCGGGTCTGCAGCGCCCGAAGGCCCGGCGTATTGGGCGACGAGATGTTGATGGTGTAGTAGTCGCCCAGGCCGGAGAACCGCTGCAGGCCGGTGACATAGTCGCCAACCCAGTCGTCCGATTCCTTGTTGGCGCCGATGTTGATGCCGATCTTGCCCATACGCGACGCGGCGCGGCGTTCCGACAGACGGCGGGTCACGATGGCGGCGCCTTCGTTGGCGAAGCCGATGCGGTTGATGACCGCCTCGTCCTCGACCAGCCGGAAGATGCGCGGCTCGGGATTGCCGGCCTGCGGGCGCGGCGTCACTGTCCCCACCTCGACGAAGCCGAAGCCCAGCCTCAGCATGGCGTCCGGCACCTCGGCGTTCTTGTCGAAGCCGGCGGCCAGGCCGATCGGGTTGGGCAGACGGATGCCGAGGAAGGTGGTCTCCAGCTCGGGCGTCGCGGCGATGTCCTTGCCGAGGAAGCCTGCCAGCGGCGAGTTCAGCAGCCGCAGGGTCAGCCGGTGCGCCTTCTCGGCGTCCATCTTCAGCAGCCAGGGCCGGATCAGCTTGTAGGGATCACGCATCTTGCAGGCTTTCCGGGAACAGGTGGCCCTCGCCGTCTCGCCACGGCAGCGGATCGACGCGCAACGCCGCGGACACCGGCAGCGTCGCGTAGAGGTGAGGGAACAGGGCGCCGCCGCGAGACGGCTCCCATTTCAGCGCACCCTGTGGCAGGCGGGTGGTATCGACCTGCACCAGCACGAGGCCGGTCTGGCCCGCGAAGTGCTTGGCGGCGGTTTCGCGCGCCTGTCCCGCTGTGGAGAAATGCATGAAGCCGTCGGCCCTGTCGACAGCCGATCCGGCATAGCTACCGCTGCTCATGGCCTGCGCCCAGTCGGCGCCCGGACAGATCTTGTAAACCAGTCGGTTCATGTCGCGGGCACGCTAGCGCAATGACAGGCGGGGCGGTAGTGCGTTTTCCGAAGTCCTGTCCGGGAACGCTCTATCTCGCCGCCGTCAACTTCTGCAGCAGGTCCGGCGCGTCGAAATAGTGGCCGTTGTCCAGCTTGTGGTGTGCCCACTGGCGCGGTGCGTTCGGACCCGTGCCGCTCTTGCCGCTGGCGTCGAACAGGCTGCGGGTCTCGCCGTCGTGGTGATACAGCCGGCGCAGGCGGTCATACTCGACCAGCAGGTAGTTCTCGCGGGTCACGCCGTCCCATGCTCCCACGTGCCTGATGTCGTGTGTGTCACCGTCGATGCTCAGCACCAGCCGGCTGCCGTCGGGAATCTCCGGCAGCTTGGCGGCGCCGGGAGCCTTCAGGCTGCCGTCGAGCAGCAGCACGTAGTTGCTGCCGTCGGTGTGGACCGTGTCATAGGCCAGCGGTGTGCCGTTGGGGCCAAGTGTCACGCGCCAGATCAGGCCGTCGAGCGGCTGGGCCTTGAACCAGATGAAGTAGCTGATCTGCAGGACCGGCTCGCCCTTCCATTTGGCCTGCGAGAATTT